>NZ_JBEZKP010000016.1:0-30501 GCF_040706335.1 Streptomyces sp. NPDC048389
CGTGTCCGGGACGTAAAGCGTCGCAACTCGCGCGAAGCGCGGTGAGGAAAGCAGTCCCGGACACGACCACCGGAGCGGCACCCGGACGCCACCCGGACAGGACCGGGCCAAGTCCCGAAGGCGCACCCGGGGCCGGGCCTCGCCCGAGGGCGTCACCCGGACAGGACCGGGCACCGCCCGGACGCGCGGCACCCGGGCCGGGGCACACCCGAGGACGTGACACGGAACGGGTCTTGCCCGGCCACGCCCCCGCTACGCGTACCGGTCGCGGAGCTTGTACTTGAGGACCTTGCGCAGCGCGTCGTTGCGGGGAAGCTCGTCCACCACCTCGAGCTGTTCGGGGAGTTTGTGGACGGCCAGGCCCTGCGCCCGCAGATACGCGGTGAGGTCGGACAGCGTCGGGTCCGCCGCGTCCCGTGCCCGTTCCACCACCGCGCAGACGCGTTCGCCGCGTTCCGGGTCGGGGAGGCCGATGACGGCCACGTCGCCGACCGAGGCGTGGCCGTGCAGCAGGTCCTCGATCTCCTTGGCCGAGATGTTCTCGCCCTTGCGGATGATGACGTCCTTGGCCCGCCCGGTGATGACGAGATGGCCGGTGTCCGTGAGGTGGCCGAGGTCGCCGGTGCTCAGGAAGCCGTCGGCGTCGAAGGCGGCGGCCGTAGCGACGGGGTCCAGGTACCCCTTGCAGACGGCCTCGCCGCGCAGCCGGATCTCGCCGTCGGTGATCCGTATCTCCATGCCGGCGGGCGGTCGCCCCTCGGTGTGGGCGAGGTGGTCCTCGGTGTCGTCGGGAGAGCCCATGGTGATCATGGGTACCTCTGTCATGCCGTAGCCGTGGGTGAGTGCGCAGCCCATCTCGCGGACCACGGCGTGGTGGAGCCCGGGCGGCTTGGGCGCGCCGCCGCCCGCCAGCAGCCGCAGGGTGGGGATCAGTTTGCGGCCGGGCTGCTTGCGCTGTTCCGCGAGGAACATCGCGTAGAAGGCGGTGGAGCCGCCGGCCGTGGTCACGCCGTGCCGGCGGTACTCGTCGAGGGCGTCGGGCAGGGCGAACTTCTCGAAGAGGACCGCGGGGAACCCGTACAGCAGCAGCATGATCAGGTAGTCCGGGCCGCCGATGTGCGCGAACGGGAAGGCGATGGAGCCGATGTCGTCGGCGGACAGGCGCAGCGCGTGGGCGAGGCACGAGCCGCCGGCGATCAGTGAGCGGTCGGTGTGCAGCACGCCCTTGGGGTCGGACGTGGTGCCGGAGGTCCAGTAGATCCAGCGCACGTCCGTGCCGGAGGCGGGCGGCGCGGGCAGTGCCGACGGGTCGCCGTCGGGCAGCGAGTCGTACGCCTCGAAGACACCGGGCGCACCGGTGCGCCCGGCCATGGCCGTGAAGTCGAAGCCGCGCCATTCGCCGGGTACGGCGAAGTACGCGGCCTTGGACTCGCGCAGCGCGAAGCCGACCTCGCGGTCCCGGTGGAAGGGGATGACCGGCGACTGCACGGCGCCGATCCGGGCGAGGGCCAGGGTGAGCAGGACCGTCTCGATACGGGTGGGGAGCTGCCAGGCGACGACCGTGCCGGGGCGGACGCCCATCGCGTGCAGCCCGGCGGCGGCCCGCTCCGAGCGGTCGCGCAGTTCGCCGAAGGTGAGGCGGCGCTCGCCCTGCAGCAGTACGGGCCGGTGGGGTGTGAGCGCGGCCCGGCGGGCGACGAGTTCCCAGAGGGTGGCGGCGGTGCCCAGTGCGTGTGCGGTCTCGTCCATGGCCGGGCGCCTCCGCGAGTGAGGGGGAAACGAAGAAGGGGACTGACGGTGCGTCAGATCGTACGGTTCCACGCCTTGTCGGTCCAGGGGCGCGGGGCTAGCCTGGCGGACACAACTGACGCACCGTCAGAAGGATGGTCCCGATGGAACAGGAACTGCCCCGGATCGTCAGCGTCGACGACCACGTGATCGAACCGGCGCACCTCTTCGAGACCTGGCTCCCCGCCAAGTACCGCGACCGCGGCCCCAAGCCGCTGACCACCGGCATCGGGGAGCTCGCCTACGTCGGCGGCAAGTACCGGATCACCATGGACCCCGAGGGGCCGCCCGCCGACTGGTGGGTCTACGAGGACCTGAGGTTCCCGTACAAACGCAACATCGCCGCCGTCGGCTTCGACCGCGACGACATGACCCTCGAGGGCATCACCCGGGCCGAGATGCGGCCCGGCTGCTGGGACCCGGTGGAACGCCTCAAGGACATGGACCTGAACCACGTCGAGGCGTCCCTGTGCTTCCCCACCTTCCCGCGCTTCTGCGGTCAGACCTTCGCAGAGGCCCACGACAAGGAGGTCGCGCTCGCCTGCGTACGCGCCTACAACGACTGGATGGTCGAGGAGTGGTGCGGCGACAGCGGCGGCCGGCTCGTCCCGCTCTGCATCGTGCCGCTGTGGGACGTCGCTCTCGCCGTCGCCGAGATCCGCAGGAACGCCGCGCGGGGCGTGCGCGCCGTCACCTTCTCCGAGATCCCGACCCACCTCGGGCTGCCGTCGATCCACTCCGGCTACTGGGACCCGTTCTTCGCCGTCTGCCAGGAGACGGGCACGGTCGTCAACATGCACATCGGCTCGTCGTCCCAGATGCCCGCCGCCTCCCCGGACTCACCGCCCGCCGTGCAGGCCGCCCTGTCGTTCAACAACGCCATGGCGTCGATGACCGACTTCCTCTTCAGCGGTGTCCTCGTCCGCTTCCCCCGCCTCACGCTCGCCTACAGCGAGGGGCAGATGGGGTGGATCCCGTACGCCCTGGAGCGCGCCGACGACGTGTGGGAGGAGCACCGGGCCTGGGGCGGGGTGCGCGACCTGGTCCCCGAACCGCCGTCCACCTACTACTACCGGCAGATCTTCTGCTGCTTCTTCCGCGACAAGCACGGCATCGCCTCCCTCGACGTCGTCGGCCGCGACAACGCCACCTTCGAGACCGACTACCCGCACGTCGACTCGACCTTTCCGCACACCAAGGAGGTCGCCCTCGACCATGTGCAGGGCCTCGACGACGAGACCGTGTACAAGCTGATGCGGGGCAACGCCATCCGCATGCTCGGCCTGGACCTGGACCGGTAGTGGACCTGGCGTACACCGACGACGAGGAGGAGTACCGGGGCCGGCTGCGCGACTGGCTGGCCGCCGCCCTGCCGGCACTGCCCCCGCAGCCACCGCCCGGCGACTGGCCCGCGCGACGCGCGTACGACACCGCCTGGCAGCGGGCCCTGTACGACGCCGGCTACGGGAACGTGCACTGGGACGCCTCCCCGACCCTCCGGCTGATCTTCCTGGAGGAGACGGAGCGGGCCGGAGCCCCGTACGTCGGCGCCAACTTCGTCGGCCTGCTGCACGCCGGGCCGACCATCGCCGCCGAGGGCACCCCTGAGCAGCGGGAACGCTGGCTCGGGCCCATCCTGCGCGGTGACGAGATCTGGTGCCAGGGCTTCAGTGAACCGGAAGCCGGCTCCGACCTCGCCTCGCTGCGCACCGAGGCGGTCCGCGACGGCGAGGCGTACGTCGTGACGGGGCAGAAGATCTGGACCTCGCACGCCGAGGTCGCCGACTGGTGCGAACTCCTCGTCCGCACCGACCCCGCCGCCCCCCGGCACCGCGGCATCACGTGGCTCGCGATGCCGATGGACACGCCCGGCATCACCGTTCGGCCGCTGCGCACCCTCGCAGGGTCCGCCGAGTTCGCCGAGGTGTTCCTCGACGAGGTGCGGGTGCCCGCCGCCTGCCGGGTCGGGGAGGAGAACGACGGCTGGCGCGTCACCATGGTCACGCTTTCCTTCGAACGAGGGACCGCCTTCGCCGGCGAGGTCGTCGCCTGCCGCCGCACCCTCGGGGAGGTGGCCGCACAGGCGCGCGCCAACGGCAGCTGGGACGATCCGGTGGTCCGCCGCAGACTGGGCGGACTGCACGCCGAGTTCACGGCGCTGTGGCGGCTCGTCCAGTGGAACGTCAGCGAGGCCGCCGCGACCGGCAGCGTGCCCGGCACCGGAGGGTCCGTCTTCAAGCTCCGCTACTCGCACGCCCGCCAGGAGCTGTACGACGCGGCCGCCGAGGTCCTCGGTCCGGACGCGCTCGATCTGTCGCGGCCGTGGACCGTGCAGCGGCTGTCCTCCCTCTCGTACACGATCGCCGCCGGCACCTCGCAGATCCAGCGGAACATCATCGCCGAGCGCATTCTCGGCCTGCCCAGGGGACGCTGATGGACTTCCGGCTCACCGACGACCAGCGGGCGCTGCGCAAGGGGGCCCGCGCGCTCCTCACCGGCCGTTTCGGGCGCGAGGCGCTGCGGGCCGCCGCCGACCGCGAGGGCAGGGTCGACCGGGAACTGTGGCGCGAGCTCGGCCGGGCGGGGTTCTTCGCACTGCGGCTGCCGGAGAGCGAGGGCGGCGTCGGGCTGGGGCTGCCGGAGGCGGTACTGCTCTTCGAGGAGGCGGGCCGCGTGCTGCTGCCGGGGCCGCTGGTGGCGACCCATCTGGCGGCCGGGATGGTGCCTGGGGCGGCGGACGGCACGGCGGTCGTCACCTGCGGGAGCCAACTCGCCCCCTTCATACAGCACTTCGAGGATGCCGACGCGGTCGTGATGCTCGGGGCCATGCCGGGTGCCGTGATCGTGGAGGTGCGGGCGGCGGCCGCCGTACGGTCTCTCGACCCGCTCACGCCACTGCACCGGCTGCCGCACCCGCCGCCGCCCGCCGCGCCGCCGGTCCCCGCGGTCCTTCTCACCGCCGCCGAGCAGCTGGGCAGCGCCGCCCGCAGCACCGAGGAGGCGGTGCGCCACGCCAAGGCCAGGGTCCAGTTCGGGCGGCCCGTCGGCGCCTTCCAGGCCGTCAAGCACCTGTGCGCAGAGATGCTGGTGCGTACGGAGGTCGCCCGCGCCGCCGTCTACGCGGCGGCCGCCGTACCCGGCCCGGCGGAGGCCGCGGGGGCCAAGCTGCTGGCCGACGACGCGGCGGTGCGCAACGCCCGGGACTGCCTGCAGGTGTTCGGCGGGACGGGCTTCACCTGGGAGGCGGACGTCCACCTCCATCTCAAGCGCGCCCTGCTGCGGGCCCGGATGTGGCTGACGGCGTCGCAGGCCGAGGAGATGAACGCGCAAGCCCTGGCCTCAGCACTCTGATCCGTCACCGTGCGTCGATATCGGGTTGTGTCCTTCGGAGGACTCGTCACAGGGCGGAGTCGGGGCACCACTCCGGTACGCTCCGTTGGATGCGAGTCGCTGCGATGACGGGGTCTCACGGTGCCGCCCGTACGGCGGTCCCGCACCCGTCGATGCGCGCTGTCCGGCCTGTGCGATTGCGTCCTGCGGCACTGTGTTCGACTCGCCGCGTTGTGCGTCGCACAGTATGCACCACGCGTACTCCTTCACGCTGGAATATGCCTGAAGCGCTTGTTGCGGTGACTGTCAGTCAATCAAGCTGTGCTGTAAGGGAATCACATTCCGTTATGGCTGTGAGGCGCGAGGCTATGTGTCCGCCGGTTCGGGTGGTGTGAGCTGTGCAGGTGCTTCAGATGCAGTTGGAGATCGGATCCGACCCCTCGGAAGTGGGGCGGGCCCGCAGATGGGCCAGGGCGCGGCTCGTGAAGTCCGGAGTGGGTGACGACGAGCGGCTGGCCGAGACACTGATCCTGCTGATCTCGGAGCTGGTGACCAACGCCGTGGTGCACACCGGCTGTCCGGCGGTGCTGCGGATGCTCTTCGGCGGCGGTGCCGCCGAGGCCGGGACGGTCAGGGTCGAGGTCGTCGACGTCAGCGCCTGCCCGCCCTGCCCCCGGCGCGCGCGGGGCGAGGACACCGGCGGCCGCGGACTGGAGCTCGTCGACGGGCTCGCGGACCGCTGGGGCTGGCATCGGGAGGGCGCCGGCAAGTCCATCTGGTGCGAGGTGGACCGCGGGCTGCCCGCCGGCGCGCAGCGGCTGGCCGGCGCGCCCGTCGTGGCGCGCGGGGCCTGACCCCGCCTGGGGCATCAGAGCACGGCCACCGGGGCGACGGGTGTTCCGGTGGCGCCGACGAACGGCTCCGGCATCGCGGAGAGCAGGAACGCGTACCGGCGCGCCTGTGCACAGGCTGTGGACAACTTTTCCAGATTCCAGTTCTGGCCCTGGAGCATGCCCATCTCCACGAGGTGCAGCGCGTGCACCGGCAGCCAGAGGTCCTCGATCTCCGGTGGGAAGATCTCGAAGGCCAGCGTGTCGTTCGCCACGGCGGCGACGTCCCGGGCGTGGAACCACTCGGGCGTGCGCACGGACAGACCGGGCGACGGATACCCGTAGCCGTGCCGGTCGCCGTCCAGCAGGAGCCGGATCTGCCCCGTCCGTACGAGGACGATGTCGCCGCCGCGCACGGTGACGCCCCCGTACTCCGCAGCCTCGTCGAGGTCCTCCGGTGTGACGGCGTGGTCGCCGGGCAGCCGGTCGAGCCCCTTCGCCCGCGCCACGTCCAGGAGAACACCGCGTGAGACGACGGGCGGCGCCTTGTCGATACCGCTGAAGCGGGCGCCCTCGTGCGGTGTGACGGTGTCCGCGGGGCGTCCGTTGTAGAGGCGGCCCGAGTGCGAGGCGTGGGTCAGGGCGTCCCAGTGGGTGGCGCACTGGAGCCCCATCGTCACCGTGTCGTCGCTGGTGGCGACGGTGCCGGGCCCGAACAGCTCCCGGTTGATCTGCACCATCGTGTGCAGCGGGTCGATCCGGCCCGGGATGACACCGGTCTGCACCCCGCCCTGCCGCAGCGGCACCGCGAGGGGGACGCGCACACCGCTGCGGACCGCGGCGACGGCATTCTTCACCACCTCGTCGTCGATCAGGTTCAGGGTGCCGGTCTCGTCGTCGCCGCCCCACCGCCCCCAGTTGTTGACGCGCTTCGCGATGTCGTGGAACGCGGCCGGAAGTGACATGGGGCCTCCCCGGGGCTTGTGTTCGTGCATCCGACTCCCCAGAATCTAACGGTCCGTCAGAAACCGCGGGAAGGGGCCGGTCGTGGGGAATTTCTTGGCAGCCAAGGTCGTCGCCGTGACCGGAGCCGGCCGGGGCATCGGACGGGCGGTCGCGCTGGCCTGCGCCGCCGAGGGCGCGAGCGTCGTCGTGGGGGACCTCGGCGTCTCGGTCGACGGAGCCTCACCCACGTCCGAGGTCGCCGACGGTGTCGTCAAGGAGATCGAGGCGGCCGGCGGCGCGGCGGTGGCCGTGGCCGACGACATCGCCACGATGGAGGGCGGACGGCGCCTCGTGGACGTGGCACTCGCCGAGTACGGACGGCTGGACGGGGCCGTGTGCGTCGCCGGGATCCTGCGCGAACGGATGCTGTTCAACATGGCCGAGGACGAATGGGACGCCGTCCTCGCCACCCACCTCAAGGGCACCTTCACCGTCTTCCGCGCCGCGTCGGCGGTGATGCGGGCCCAGGGCTCCGGCACTCTGATCGGCTTCACCAGCGGCAACCACCAGGGGTCCGTCTCGCAGGCCAACTACTCGGCGGCCAAGGGCGGAATCATCTCCCTCGTCCGCAGCGCGGCGCTCGGACTGCACAAGTACGGCGTCACCGCGAACGCGGTGGCCCCCGTCGCCCGCACCCGCATGTCCGCGGGCGTCCCCATGGAGCTCAAGGAGATCGGCGACCCCGAGGACGTCGCCGCCCTGGTCGTCTACCTGCTCTCCGACCGCGCCCGCGCCGAGAGGATCACCGGTCAGGTCTACACGATCGCCGGCCCCAAGATCGCAGTCTGGGCCCAGCCGAGGGAACTGCGCGCCGCCTACGGCGAAGGGCCCTGGACCCCGGACCGTATAGCCGACTTCCTGCCGGGCACGGTCGGCACAGACCCCATGCCGATGCTCGCGCGACTGGACGCCATGTCCGCCGCGGCCCGGCGCGGGGACCGGCCCCATGCGTGAGCCGCGCACGCCGCGTGAGCCGGACGGGATCCGGCGCAGTGTCCCCGCCGGGCGGACGCCCGGCCTTTTGAAGGAGCCGCGGTGAAAGGTGTCGTGTTCGACGGGGAGCGCGTCCTGGTCGTCGACGACCTGGAGGTACGCGCCCCCGGCCCGGGGGAGGTCCTGGTCGAGATCGCCGCCGCCGGGCTGTGCCACAGCGACCTGTCCGTCGTCGACGGCACGATCCCGTTCCCCGTGCCGGTCGTCCTCGGCCACGAGGGCGCGGGGGCCGTCGCGGCGGTCGGCCCCGGCGTGGTCCATGTCGCCCCCGGCGACCACGTCTCGCTGTCCACCCTCGCCAACTGCGGCGCCTGCGCCGACTGCGACCGGGGCCGCCCCACGATGTGCCGGCGGGCCATCGGCCGCCCCGGCCGCCCCTTCTCCCGAGCCGGCACTCCGGTGTTCCAGTTCGCCGCCAACTCGGCCTTCGCCGAGCGGACGGTCGTCAAGGCCGTGCAGGCCGTGAAGATCCCCGCCGACGTCCCCCTCACCTCCGCCGCGCTCATCGGCTGCGGCGTCCTGACGGGCGTCGGGGCCGTACTGAACCGCGCCCGGGTGGGCCGGGGCGACACCGTCGTCGTCATCGGCACCGGCGGTGTCGGCCTCAACGTCCTCCAGGGAGCCCGTATCGCGGGCGCCTCTGCGATCGTCGCCGTCGACACGAACCCGGCGAAGGAAGCCGTGGCACGGCAGTTCGGCGCCACCGACTTCCTCGCCTCCGCCGACGGCGTGCGGGAGGTCCTGCCCGCCGGCGCGGACCACGTCTTCGAGTGCGTGGGCAGCGCCGCGCTGATCCGCGCGGCGATCGAACTGCTCGACCGCCGCGGCCAGGCGGTCCTGCTGGGCATGACCGCCCCGTCGGCAGAGGCGGCCTTCCTGCCCGCGTCCCTCTTCCTGGACAAGTCCGTCCTCGGCTGCCGCTACGGCTCCTCCCGCCCGCAGCACGACATCGCGCTCTACGCGGACCTGTACCGGCGCGGCCTGCTCCTCCTCGACGAACTGGTCACCGCCACCTACCTCGTCGAGGACTTCGCCAAGGCCGCGGACGACGCGCGGCACGGTCGGGTGGCGCGCGGCGTGCTGACGTTCTGAGGCGGAGCGCACGTCGGTCCGTACCGGCACCGCAGGCGTCCGGAGCCTTGCCGTGATGACGGCGGTTCTCATACTGCCTGGCCAAGCGCGCCTTCTCTGCGCAAGGCAGGCGCTGCGCGCTGTTCATCGGCACACGAGGATGCCGCCGAGGCAGGTGACGCGGAACGTGCCCTCTGCCTGGATGGTCTCCTCCACTCGTTCTCGGGCGCGCTCGATCGTCTCCGAGACGTGCGCCGCGAGGCCGGACAGCCATCCGGCGACGATGTACAGGTGCCGCGTCTGACCGGGGTGCTGGCGGCCTTCGAGTAATCGGAACACCTCGGCGCGGAGGGTGCGGATCTCAGGGACCAGGAGGGGAAGCGGCCGGCTGACGAAGTCCCTGGCGAGGCGTTCCACGTCGGCATCGAACTGCTCCAGCGCCAGGGCGTTGATGTTGGTGGCGGCAGCGTGTCTGGCGAGGCGGGCCGACAGTTCGGAATCCGCGGCGATACCGCCCAGCTCGCCGGCGGGCGCCGCAGAGGTGCCCGGCACGGGGAGGTGAGCGCGCCGTAAGCCGGGTACACGCACACCCACTCGGCGCGTGCCCTCAGCCTGCGCGGCGGTCCCGGAACGTCCGCCGGTACACCGTCGGCGGGACGCCGAGCGCCGCCTGGAGGTGCTGGCGCATCGACTGGGCCGTGCCGAAACCGGCGTCCGTGGCCACCTGGTCGATGGACAGGTCCGTGGACTCGAGCAGATGCCGGGCTCGTTCCACCCGCTGCTGGGTCAGCCACTGTCCCGGGCTGATGCCGACCTCCTCGCGGAAGCGCCGTGTGAAGGTCCGTACCGACATCGACTCCTGCTCTGCCAGTTCCCGCAGTTGCAGCGGCTCGTGGAGCCGGCCGAGCGCCCAGGCCCTGGCCGTCGCGGTGGTCGCCACCTGCGGTTCGGGGACGGGCCGGTGGATGTACTGGGCCTGCCCGCCGTCGCGGTGCGGGGGGACGACGGTCCGGCGCGCGACGTCGTTGGCGACCGCCGCGCCGTGGTCACGCCGCACGATGTGCAGGCACAGGTCGATCCCGGCGGCGACCCCCGCCGAGGTCAGGACATCGCCGTCGTCGATGAAGAGCACGTCCGTGTCGACCGCGACGGACGGGAAGAGCCGCTGGAAGTGCTCGGCGGACGACCAGTGGGTGGTGGCGGGACGCCCGTCCAGGTAACCGGCGGCGGCCAGCACGTACCCGCCCGTGCAGATGGAGACCATCCGGGTGCCCGGCCGGACGTATGCGAGGGCGGCGGCCAGGTCCTCGGTGAGGCGGCCCTCCTCGTAGACCGGTCCGAGCTCGTATGAGGCGGGGACGACGACCGTGTCCGCCGTGGCCAGGATCTGCGGGCCGTGCTCGACGGTGACGGCGAAGTCCGCGTCCGTCCGGATCGGGCCCGCGGTGAGACCGCAGGTGACGGTCTCGTACAGCGGACTGCCGTCGGCGGCTACGGCGCGGCCGAAGATCCGGTGCGGGATGCCCAGCTCGAAGGGGAGCAGCCCGGTCAGGGCCAGAACCACCACCCGGTGCCGTCCGGTCTGCGTCATGGCCCGATCCTATCGAACACTGTCCCTCGGGCCACTCGTTGCGGACGGTACGGATCCGGAAGCTGGGTGACGTGACCCAGACAACCGTGCCGCGCCCCGGTTCCGAGCAGCCGCTGCGCCGTCCGCCCCGCATCCACCGTGCCTGGTTCGTGGCCGCCGTCACCTTCGTGACGATCATCGGCGCCGCGGCCTTCGCGTCCCTGCCCGGCCTGCTGATCGAACCGCTGCACTCGGAGTTCGACTGGTCCCGCGGCACGATCGGCTTCGCCGTCTCCGTCAACCTGGCGCTGTACGGACTGACCGCGCCCTTCGCGGCGGCCCTGATGGACCGGTACGGGATCCGCCGCGTCGTCGCCGTCGCGCTCAGCGTGATCGCGGCCGGCGCGGTGCTCACCGTGTGGATGACCGCGCCGTGGCAGCTCGTGCTCTACTGGGGCGTCCTCGTCGGCCTCGGCTCCGGCTCGATGGCGCTCGCCTTCGCCGCGACCGTCACCAACCGGTGGTTCGTCAAGCGCCGCGGCCTGGTCACCGGCATCCTCACCGCGGCCGGGGCCTCCGGCCAGCTCGTCTTCCTGCCGCTGCTGTCCTGGCTGGTGGAGAACCACGGCTGGCGGCCCGCCGCGATCACCGTCTCGCTCTCCGCCCTGGCCGTCGTCCCGTTCGTCTGGCTGCTGCTGCGTGACCACCCGGCGGACGTGGGCATCGCCGCGTACGGCGCGGAAGGCTTCACGCCCAAGCCGGACCCGGTGCCGGGAGCGGCGCGCAGGGCGGTCCAGGTCCTCTTCCGGGCCGCCCGCACCGGTCCGTTCTGGCTCCTCGCCGGGACCTTCGCGATCTGCGGCGCCTCCACGAACGGCCTCGTCAAGACGCACTTCGTGCCGGCCGCCCACGACCACGGCATGCCCATCACCGCGGCGGCGTCGCTGCTCGCCGTCATCGGGGTCTTCGACGTCATCGGCACGATCGCGTCCGGCTGGTTCACCGACCGCTTCGACGCGCGCCGCCTCCTCGCCGTCTACTACGCGCTGCGCGGCGTCTCGCTCCTCTTCCTGCCGATGCTGCTCGCGCCGTCCGTCCACCCGCCGATGATCTTCTTCATCGTCTTCTACGGCCTCGACTGGGTCGCCACCGTCCCGCCGACGATCGCCCTGTGCCGCGAGCACTACGGCGACGACAGCGCGATCGTCTTCGGCTGGGTCCTCGCCTCCCACCAGGTCGGCGCCGCCGTCGTCGCCTTCGCCGGCGGCGTCGCCCGCGACGTCTTCGGCTCGTACGACGTGGTCTGGTACGCCTCCGGAGCCCTGTGCGCGGCGGCGGCCCTGATGGCCCTGGTCATCCGCCGCAGGCCGCTGCCGAAGCTTGCCTGAGGCCCTGCGCCCGGATCAGGCCGGCTCCGTGCGCCGGACCTCGACCATGAAGCAGCCGAACTCCACGGCGCGGACGTGCACCAGCGCCACCGCCGGGTCGGCGAAGACCTCCCGCAGGGCGGCGTCGACCTCTGAGGCGCGCTCCCGGGGGATCTCGACCAGCGTCCCGCCGAGGATGTGCCCGTCGGCGCTGTAGGCGCGCAGCACCCGGCGGGCGCCGTGGAGTTCGGCGGGATAGCCGGGTCCGGAG
The DNA here is from genome assembly GCF_040706335.1 of Streptomyces sp. NPDC048389. Lineage (NCBI taxonomy): Bacteria > Bacillati > Actinomycetota > Actinomycetes > Kitasatosporales > Streptomycetaceae > Streptomyces > Streptomyces sp. NPDC048389. The sequence goes on from NZ_JBEZKP010000016.1 coordinate 12,226, forward strand.
GTCCGGCCGGCGCACTCCTCCGCGTGGACGAAGACCGGCCCGCACTCCTCGTACGGGCCGGGCTCCGCGCCGGTCTCGGCCGCCCAGCGGCGCAGCGGCGCGTACGAGACGAGGACGATGCGCTCACCGGCCTCGCTGCGCCGCAGGCAGCAGCGGAGCGGTGCGCCGCCCTCCGGGTCGGTGAACGGCTGCCGGGTGTGCCCGGCGTCGTCGCGTTCGCGCAACTGCTTCAGTACGTCCGGGGCGATGGCCCGTGCCTCGTGTGTCGTGGTCATGCGTGCAGCCTCCGCGCCGGGCCGCGCCGGCGCCGGCGGGAATCAGACGTCGAGCCCCGCGAGGCGCCCGAAGCGCCCGCGGTGGAACAGCAGCGGCGCGCACTCCTCGTCCGCGTCCAGCGCCTCCACCCGGCCCACCACGATCAGATGGTCGCCGCCGGTGTGCACCGCCTCGACCGTGCAGTCGATCCAGGCCGCCACGCCGTCCAGCAGCGGCGCCCCGGTCACGGGCGCCGGCCGGTACGTCACCCCGGCGAACCTGTCCGCCCCGCTCACGGCGAAGCCGCGGCACAGCGCGCCCTGTTCCTCGCCGAGCACGTTCGCGCAGAAGCGCCCGGCGCGGGCGATGCGCGGCCATGTCGTGGACGTACGCCCCGCCATGAAGACCACCAGCGGCGGTTCGAGCGACAGCGACGCGAACGACTGGCACGCGAACCCGGCCGGACCGTCCGCGTCGACCGCCGTCACGACGGTGACCCCGCTGGCGAAATGCCCCAGCACCCGCCGGAACTCCCCGGCACCCACCGGCGGCCGTTCGTCCTCCCCGACCGCCCGCAGCGCGGGCGCCGGCAGCGCCTCGTACACCTCGGGGCCGACGGGCGTCTCGACGGGCGTCCCTCCGCGCGCCCCGGCGGAGCGGAGGTACCGGACGGCGGTGGCGGCCATGGCCGCGTGTCCCATCACGTCGGCATTACACCTGACGGATCGTCAGAATGGAACCCGTGTGAACCGTCCGCCCGCCTGCTTCAGCAGCCCTCGAAGCGCGGGGTCCGGCGTTCCACGAAGGCGGTCACGCCCTCGCGGGCGTCCCGTGTCGTCATGTTGAGTTCCTGGGACGCCGCCTCCGCCGCGAAGGACGACGCGCGGTCCGTGTCCAGGGAGGTGTTGACCAGGTGCTTGGTCAGGGCGAGGGCGCGGGTCGGGCCCGTTGCGAGGCGGGCCGACCACTCCCGGGCCGTCTTCTCGAGGCCGGCGGCGGGGACGACCCGGTTGACCAGGCCCATGCGCCGTGCCTCCGCGGCGGGCAGGGCGTCGCCGAAGAACATCAGCTCCTTGGCGCGCTGCGGGCCGATCAGCCGCGGCAGGAGGTACGCGCCGCCGCCGTCCGGGACCAGGCCCCGCCGTACGAACACCTCGACGAAGCGCGCGCCCTCCGCCGCCAGGATGAGGTCGCAGGCGAACGCCAGATGCGCGCCGAGGCCGGCAGCCGTGCCGTTGACCGCGGCGATCACCGGCTTCTCGCAGTCCAGTACGGCCCCGATCAGCCGCTGCGCGCCGAGCCGGATCGTACGGGCGACGTCACCGGGGGCCGGGTCGCCCGCCGGGGCGCCGCGCAGGTCGGCGCCCGCGCAGAAGCCGCGCCCGGTGGCGGTGACGACGACCGCGCGGATCGCCGGGTCGCACGAGGCGTCGGCGAGGAGGGCGATGATCCGCTCGCGCTGCTCCCACGTGACCGCGTTCATCGTCTCCGGCCGGTTGAGCGTGATCCAGGAGACGGACTCCGCGACCCGGTGCAGGACGTCCGACGTCACCGGCACACCGCCAGCGCGTCCAGTGCCACCGCGCCCTGGCCGCGTGGCAGCACCATCAGCGGGTTGACGTCCAGTTCCGAGAGCTGGTCGCCGAGCTCCAGCGCCATCCGCTGGACCCGCAGGACCACTTCGACCAGCGCGTCCACGTCCACCGGCGGTCCGCCCCGCACCCCGTCCAGCAGCGCGCGTCCGCGCAGTTCGTCGAGCATGGCCCGGGCCTGGTCCTCGCCGAAGGGCGGGACCCGCACGGCGGTGTCGTGCAGCACCTCGACGAGGACGCCGCCGAGCCCCACCGTCACGGTCGGGCCGAACAGCTCGTCCTGGGCGACCCCCACGACCATCTCCACGCCCCGTTCGACCATCTGGCACACCAGGACGCCGTCGAGGTCGACCTCCTCGTACCGGGCGATGTCGGTGAGCTCCCGGTAGGTGTCGCGCACCTGGCTCGCGGAGGTGAGCCCGATCCTGACCAGGCCCAGCTCCGTCTTGTGCGCGAGCTGCGGCGCGGACGCCTTCATCACGACCGGGTAGCCGACCTGGGCGGCCGCCCGTACCGCCGCGGCGGCGCTGGTCACCAGCTGCTCGCGCGGCACCCGGATCCCGTACGCGCGCAGCAGGCTCTTCGCCGCGTGCTCGCTCAGCTGCCGGCCCGGCTGCATCAGGGTCTGCGCCTTGCGGAAGGACGGGGACGGGGTGCGCGGGGCGTCGTCGAAGGGGGAGCGGTAGCGGGCCGTGAAGCGGTGGTGGGACAGATGGGCGCGCACCGCCGTGATGCAGTTGGAGAAGGTGCGGAAGGTGGCGACGCGGGAGGAGCCGAGCAGTGTGTCGCGGTAGGCGGACTCCGTACCGAGCGGTGAGCCCCACACCACGCACACCAGCTTGTCGGTGGCCTCCGCCGCGTCCACCAGGTCCTGGGCGAGCCGGTCGCTCATCGGTGGGAAGGGCCCGGTGATCGGGCAGATCAGGACGCCGATCTCCGGGTCGGCCAGGATGGAGTCGATGATTCTGCGGCCTCGGTGGTCGCCCACCGGGTGGCCGCCGTTGTCGATCGGGTTCGAGACGTTCAGGTACGGCGGTATCCACCGGTGCAGTTCGTCCTGCCGAGTGTCGCGGAGCCGCGGCAGCCGCAGGCCCGCCGCGGTCGCCAGGTCCGCGAAGTGCGCCCCCGTGCCCCCGGAGATCGAGTAGACGGCCACCCCGTCGGCGACCGGCCTGCGCGCGCGGGCCAGCAGGGCCGCCGTGTCCTGGAGTTCGTCGAGACCGTCGACGCGGATCACGCCGAACTGCCGCATCGCCGCGTCCACCACCTGGTCGCTGCCGGTGAGTTTGCCGGTGTGCGACGCGGCCGTACGCGCGCCGGTCTCCGTGCGGCCCACCTTCACGGCGACGACCGGCACCCCCCGGCGGGCCGCCCGGTCGGCGGCGAGCAGGAAGGAGCGGCCGTTCTTCAGGCCCTCCACGTAGCAGGCGATGGCCCCGACCTCGGGGCGCTCGGCGAAGTACGAGACGAAGTCGGCGGTCTCGAGGTCGGCCTCGTTCCCGGTGGGCGCCCAGTGGGAGAGCCGGATGCCCAGCTCCTGCAGGGTGAAGACGGGCCGGCCCTGGTGACCGGACTGGGTGACGAGGGCGATCGCCGGGCCTTCGAGATCGTCGCGGAACCTTTCGAAGGCGTTCAGATTGGTGTTGGGCCCGAGCAGCCGGACGCCTGAACGCTCCACGGCGGCCGCCAGTCGCGCCTGGGCGGCGGCGCCCTCCTCGCCGGTCTCCGCGTAACCGGAGGCGAAGGCGACGGCGAACCTCACCTTTGCCTCGCCGAGTTCCTCGATCACCGGCAGCGGGTCGCCGACCAGCAGCACCGCGAGGTCGACGGGTTCCGGCAGCCGGGCCACGGACGGCACGCAGTCGAGGCCGAAGACGCTCGTACGGGTGGGGTGCACGGGATGCAGACGGGCGCCGACGCGGGCGGCCCAGTCGACGAGCTGCCGGGTGACACCGGTGTTCGGCCGGCCCTCCGTGTCGGAGGCGCCGACGACGGCGACGGAGGAGGGGTGGAAAAACCGGTCCAGGTCGGGGACCGGCGCGTGCAGGGGACGGCCGCCGACATCGAGGTCACCGGCGAGCGCGGTGGGTCCGGCCGCCTCGTGGACGGCGTTTCCGGGCCGATCGCCGCAGGCGACGACGCGCGCGCGAAGGCCGGAGGTGAGTGTGCCGTGGGTCGATCCGAGCATCGCTGGTCTCCGCTCCTGCTCGACGGCCGAGCTGCCCCCGGCCACTTGGCTGACGCCTAGTCAGATTAGCGAACTGACGGCTAGTCAGGAACAGGTGCCGCACAGGCGGTGCCAGGACGCGGCCGCGGTTCCCGGGGCGGGAGCAGGGGCGGGGTGGGGCAGGAGCGGGACCGGAGCCGGGTCCTACGCCAGCGCCTTCGCGATCTTGCGTGCGTCGATCGCCATCTCCCGGAGCATGCCGCTGATCGGATTCGTGAATCCGGTGAAGTAGAGGCCGGGTGCCTGTCGGGGTGTCCGGCCGCCGTGGACCACGGGCCGGCCGCGCTCGTCCAGCACGCCGAGGTGCCCGACCATGCCTTCCAATGCCCGCCGGTACCCGGTCGCGGCGATCACGGCGTCCGGTGAGATGCGGCTGCCGTCCGCCAGTACCGCCTTGCCGTCGTCGAACGACTCGAGAGCCGCGACGGGCTCGACCCGGCCCGTACGGACGGCGTCGATCAGGCCCGCGTCCTGCACCGGGATCGCGCCCTGCCCGACGCGGGAGTACAGGCCCGTGTCGGGGCGCGGCAGCCCGTGCCCGGTCAGGTCCGGCACGGCGATCCGGCACATGAGGTCCCCGGCCCTGTCCACCAGTCGCACCGGCAGCCGGCGGACGAGGATGCCGGTGCGCTGCGCGGGCCAGCCGGCCGTGGAGCGGCGCACGATGTGCGGAACGGTGCGGACCGCGAGCCGCACCCGTGCGGCTCCGCCCTCGACGAGGTCGACGGCTATCTCGGCGCCGGTGTTACCCACCCCGACGACGAGGACGTCCTTGCCGGCGTAGGGCGCCGGCTCGCGGTAGTCGCGGGCGTGCAGCAGCTCGCCGTCGTACGTCCCGCGGCCCGGCCAGTCGGGCAGGTGCGGGGTGTGGTTGTGGCCGGTGGCCACCACGACCGCCCGGCCGGTCAGCTCCCGACCGCCGGTGGCGTGCAGCAGCCAGTCGTTCCCGGCCGGTTCGATACGGAACACCTCGACGCCGGTGACGATCTCCAACTCGTGGAACTCCGCGTACTTCTCCAGGTAGCGGACGACGTCGTCACGCGAGACCCAGCGGCCGAACGAGCGCGGCATCGGCAGGCCGGGAAGGGCGGAGAGCCTGCGGGTGGTGTGCAGGCGGAGCCGGTCGTAGTGGCGCCGCCAGGAGTCGCCGACCGCCTGGGACTTCTCCAGTACGACGGCCCGCACGCCCCGCTCCCGCAGGGCGGCCGCCGCGGCGAGACCGCCGGGGCCGCCGCCGACGACGTACACGGGACGGTCGTTGGTCCGGTGCGTGCCCGGGTGTCTGTCGGTGTCCTTCACGGCGGCCATGAGTGAAAGCGTAGTGACCCGGTGAATTGATGGGTATCGGTCAAGACCGGGTTCGGTTGCGAATCGGTCACGACCCGGACTCCTTGCGCGCACTCCGGGTGTCCGCCCTCTTGCGCGAGGCGCCCGCGTCCGCTGAAACTGACGTACCGTCAGAATTGAGCGCCGAGAGGGGCCCGGCCATGCGGACGATCTTGCTCACCGGGGCCGAATGGGCCGCCGTCCTGCGTATCGGCCTCGGCCTGTGGTGGCTGGAGAGCTGGCGCCACAAGGACAAGAAGGGCTGGTTCGAGCGGGGGACGGGGATCGCATGGGCGGCCGGTGTCGCCGCGGAGCACCGCTGGCGACCCGTCCGTTCCGGCTTCGAGAAGATCGTGGCACCGCGGCCCAAGGCGATGGCCTATCTCGTCGTCAACGCCGAACTCGCCCTCGGCCTCGGTCTCGTCACCGGATTGCTCACGCCGATCGCACTGGCGGCCGGGCTGCTGCTCAATCTGCTCTACCTGGTGCTGATGATCCACGACTGGGCCGAGCAGGGACAGAACGCCATGATGGCCCTGGTATCGCTCGTCGCCCTCTTCGCCATGTCCTGGCAGACCTGGTCGCTCGACCATGCGATCGGATTCTTCCTGTGACGGGCTCCGGCCCCCTCACCACCCCGGCGACCCCTGACATCGACGACTTCACCCGGCCCTACTGGGACGCGGCCGCCACCGGCGACCTGCTGATCCGCCGCTGCACCGACTGCCGCAGGCCGCACCACTACCCGCGCGAGTTCTGCCCGCACTGCTGGAGCGAGAACGTCGGCTGGGAACGGGCGAGCGGCCGGGCGACGCTCTACACCTGGTCCGTCGTCCACCGCAACGACCTGCCGCCCCACCGCGGCCGCGTCCCGTACACGGCGGCCCTCGTCGAACTGGCGGAAGGGCCCCGGATGATGACGGAGGTGGTGGACTGCGCACCGGAGCGTCTGGCCGTGGGGATGGAGCTGACAGCCGCCTTCCGCGCGGGGGAGGACGGCGTGACCGTGCCCGTGTTCCGTGCCGCGTGACCGCCGGGCATCCGTGTTCGGTCCGGCGTGGCTGCCGGGTGTCCGGTGTCCGTGCCGCGTGATCTCTGCGTGGCCGCCGGGGTGTCCGTGTTCGGTCCGGCGTGACCGTTGACCGTGTCCGTCTCCGGCGCGCGGCGGCGCCCGTCAGGGCCAGAGCAGCTCCCGCTCCCACGCGCCGCCCGTCGGCCGCCGGTAGCGGAGCCGCACATGCCGGCGCCGCTCGTCCCCCTGGAAGAACTCCACCTCGCGCGGCTCCACCGCATACCGCGTCCACGACGGCACCGACGCGTCCGGCTCCGACCGGGCCCGCTCCCACGCGCCCCGGGAGGCGTGGGCCAACGCCTCCACCGACGGCAGCACCTCGCTCTGCCGGCCGGTCAGCGCGGCGGCGAGTGCCCCCGTCGAGCGGGCTGCGAGGTCGGCCCGGCTCTCCTCCGGCGACGCGGCCGTCACCTGGCCGCGCACCCTGATCTGGCGGCCCTGGGCGGCCCAGTAGAAGACGAGCGACGCCTCGGGCCGTGCCGTCAGTTGCCGGCCCTTGGCGCTCGTGGCGTGCGTCGCGAAGTGCCAGCCGCGCTCGTCCGCATCGTGGAGCATCACGATCCGCGCGTCGGGACACCCCTGCTCGTCCACCGTGGCCAGGGTCATGGTGTGCGGCTCGGTCTGCCCGGCCGCCACGGCCTCGGCGAACCACCGGTGGAACAGCGGCAGCGGCTCACCGGGTGCACCGGCCGGGTCGAACGCGGGCAGCGGGACGTCCCAGACCCGCTGCGCGTGCAGCTGTGCGCGGAAGACGGCCCGGGTGTCACGCTCTTCGTGGTCCATGGACGCATTCAACATCCCGTGCCCCGCCGAAGGGCGATCACCCCCGTCCCAGCACCACGGTCCCCGACGAGCAGAACCAGCCCCCGGTCCCCGACGCGACCGCCAGCTCCGGCAACCGGCCGCCCGCCGCCCGCACCTGGTGCCCGCCCGCCTCGCCCCGCAGTTGACGTACCGCCTCGACCAGCAGGAACAGACCGCGCATCCCCGGGTGGCAGGCGGAGAGGCCGCCGCCGTCGGTGTTCACCGGCAGCTCGCCGCCGCGCAGCAGCCGCCCCTGCTCCACGAAGGCGCCGCCCTCGCCCTTGGCGCAGAATCCCAGGTCCTCCAGCGTGACCAGGGTCATGTAGGTGAAGGCGTCGTAGATCTCCGCGACGTCGATCTCGGCCGGCCGCACCCCGGCACGCTCGAACGCGAGCCGGCCGCTGACCGCCGCCGGGGAGACCGTGAAGTCGCGCCACTCGGACATGGTGGTGTGGGAGACGTGCTCGCCGGTGCCGAGGATCCACACCGGGGCCTTCGCGGTGTCCGGTACGTACTCCTCCGCCGCCAGCAGCACCGCGCAGCCGCCGTCGCTGCGGACGCAGCAGTGCAGCTTGGTGAACGGGTCCGCGATCAGCGGCCCGCCGAGCACGTCGTCGACGGTGATCGGGTCGCGGAACATGGCGTCCGGGTTGGCGGCGGCGTTCGCCCGTGCCTGGACCGCCACCTGGGCGAGCTGTTCGAGGGTCGTGCCGTACTCGTGCATATGGCGGCGCGCGGCCATCGCGTACTTGGCGACGAGCGTGTGGCCGTAGGGCACCTCGAACTGGAGCGGGCCGCGGGCGCCGAAGGAGAGGTCGGAGGTGCGCCGCCCCGCCCCGATGTCCGCGCGGGCGGTCGACCCGTAGACCAGCAGCACGGCGTTCGCGTGACCGGCGGCGATCGCGTCGGCCGCGTGGGCGGCCATGACCTCCCAGGTCGCCCCGCCGACAGCCGTGGAGTCCACCCACAGCGGCCGCAGCCCCAGATACTCGGCGACCTCGACCGGGGCGAGCGTGCCGAGGCCGGCCGAGCAGAGACCGTCGACGACACAGCGGTCGAGGCCGGAGTCGGCGAGCGCCCGGCGGGCCGCCTGGGCGTGCAGCGCGTAGGGAGTGGGGCCGTCGAGGCGGCCGCAGTCCGAGAGGGATATGCCGACGACGGCGACCCTGCGCGGTGTGGAAGGCATGTATCTGACGGTACATCAGATAACGGTGGGCGGGCACGGGCCGACAGCGCCTCGCGCGCGACGCCGAAGGCGCGGTGTGCCTCCGGCGCCTGGGCGGCCGTGACGCCTGGGCGGCCGTGACGCCTGGGTGTTCGTGACGTCTCGGCACGCGCGACATCTGGGCATTCGTGCACGGCGGAACTAACATGACGGACCGTCAGACAGTCGTGGAGAGTGGAGAGGAGCCTCGGGTGGATGCCGTCCTCACCGCCGAGCAGGACGAGGTGCGCCGCACCGTGCGCGAAGCGCTGACCGGCCCGGGTGCCGGGCCAGGTGGACCGGGTGGGCCAGGTGCGTCCGGCGGGCCCGCCCCGGAGACCTGGGCCCGGCTCGCCCTGCCCGGGCTCGCGCTCCCCACCGCGTACGGGGGAGCCGGCCGCCCCCTCGCCGCCCTCGCCGTCGCCGCCGAGGAGGCCGGACGGGTCCTGCTGCCGTCCCCGCTGCTCGCCACGGCCGGCCTCGCCGCACCGCTTGTCCTCGCCCTCGGCAGCCCCGAGCAGCGCGCCGCGCTCCTGCCGCGCATCGCGGACACCACCCTCACCTGCACCCTCGCGGTCCCCGGACGCCTGGGCGACGCGCTCGCCCTGACCGGCGACAACACCAACGGCACCTGGGCGGGCGGCGGCCGGGCCGGCGGCATCCAGGCACGGCGCACCGGCGACGACTGGACGCTGTACGGCGAGGCACCCGACGTCCTCGACGGCCACGGCGCCGGACTGCTGCTCGTCGCCGCGCACACGGGTGGCTTCCCGCGCAGCCGCGCCCTGCTCTTCCAGGTCGAGGGGGACGCACCGGGACTGACCCGCGCCCCGCTCACGACGCTCGACGCGACCCGCCCCCGGGCCGCGCTCCAGCTCCGCGACTGTCCCGCCGCACTGCTCGGCACGGACGGCGCCGACGTGCCCGCCGCCCTCGCCGCCACCGGCCGCGGGGCCGCCGCGCTGCTCGCGGCGGAGGCGGCGGGCGCGGCGGGCGGCGTACTGTCCGCGACCGCCGGGCACATCACGGGCCGCGAGGCCGACCGCCACCGGCTCGCCGACCTGTACGCCCACGTCCAGGGGGCCCGTTCCGCGGCGTACTACGCGGCCTGGGACACGGCCGCGGGCCCGCCGGCACTCGCGCAGGCCCTGGAGGCGCTGCGGACCGTCGCGGGTGAGGCGGTCCGGCTGGCCGAAGGCGCCCGCGACCGCGCCGCGCACCGCTACGTCGGCCGGGCAGCCGCCGACGAAACGCTCTTCGGTCCCGTGCACCGGCTGCGGGACGCCGCCGCCGAGCGGGCCGGGCTCTTCACCCCCGAGGGGACGGCGGCCTGATGTCGACGGCCCTCCGCCTGGTCCGGAAGGTCTCCTCCACCCGCGCCTTCGCGAAGGTCGCGCCGCATGTCGTCCCCGTGCTGGACCGCGCGGTCCACCGCCTCACCCGTGGAAAGGTGCTGCCGAGCGCCCGGATGCTGCCCGCCGTCGTACTCACCGTCCGAGGGGCCGGGACCGGGCTGCCGAGGTCCACACCGCTCGCCTGCGTGCCCGAGGAGGCGGGCACCTGGCTCCTCGTCGGCTCCAACTTCGGCCGGCCGGCCCACCCCGCATGGACGGCGAACCTGCTCCGCCACCCCGACGCGGAAGTGAGCCGCCACGGACGGACGATCGCGGTCCGCGCGACGCTCCTCACGGGCGAGGCGCGCACGGAGGCATGGGAGACGGCCGTGCGCTTCTGGCCGCCGTACGCGGCCTACCAGGCGCGCGTCGACCGCGAGATCCGGCTCTTCCGGATCTCGCGGCGCGAGGTCAGTGGCGCCTGAACCTCGAGTGCCGCGCCGGGGCCTCGGGCTCCGGTCCCGGCTGCCCGGGTCCGGGCCGCCTTTCCTCGTCGTACGGCTGCCGGTAGGACTCGGTGTCGGCGTCCCGGTAGGGGCCGGGGCGGTTCGGGTCCTGCCCGTACGGGCCCCAGTCCTCCGCGGGCGCATGGCCCGGAGGCTCTTCGTCGTACGGCTCCTCGTGCCTGCGCCGCAGCTCATGGCGGCCGCTCATCAGCGCGGCGGCCAGCAGGAGCACCACACCGCCGCCGGCGGCGAGCGCCACGCCCAGGCCGAGTCCCGCGCCGTCACCGCCCACCGTGAGACTCCCGGCCGCCTGCCCCTGGCGGACCATCCACAGGATGGTGAAACCCAGCACGATCACGCCCGCGAGCGTCACCAGCAGCCGGGACCGGAGCAGCAGGCCGACCAGCGTGACCAGGGCGGCGAAGGCCATGGGGAGCAGGATGGAGGTGACGAGCGGGCCCTCGTTCTGACTGATCCCGCCGAACAGGTCCTGGATGCGGTAGTCGCGCCCGAGACGGCCGTCGTACCACTCACGGAAGGGGCTCCATACGGCAGCCGTCGCTCCGACGAGAGCGAGGACGGAACCGATGACATTGCGGATCATCGCCGGGCCTCCTTGTGTCAGCCGCGGGGTCGTCTCACGTCGGTCGGGTACCCCGCGAGGGCGATCCGGAACATGCGGGTCCGGGTGGCCGGCGGGCGGCGCGTGCAAGGACGCCTGCGGCGGGCCCTTTCCCCTCTCCGGCCTTCCCCCTCTCCGCCCCTTCCCGAACCGGGCTCCACCCGGACCCGGTACCGCGCCGCGCGCAGTGTCCTCAATCGCCGGCGGGGCTCCTTTGGAGCCCCGCCGGCGATTGAGGCGCGGGAGTCCGGGGGCAGAGCCCCCGGTTCAAAAGGGGCGGAGAGGGGACAAGCCCGCGCAGCGGCCCGGCGGTCCGGCAGCCCCGCCGCGCGCGTCAGCGGGTGCCGCGGCCCGTCGCCGTGCCCTTCACCGCGTCCAGCGCGTACACGCACCGGTCCTTGCTGCACGCGTACACCACACCGTTCTGCGCCACCGGCGAACCCGTGATCTCGCCGCCCGTCGCGAGCTTCCAGCGGAGCTGGCCGCCGCTCGCGTCGAGCGTGTAGAGGACGTGGTCGGCGGAGCCGAAGTGCACGCGGCCGTCCGCGACGACCGGCGCGCCGACGACCTCGCCGCCGGCGGCGAAGCGCCACATCGGTGTGCCGGTCACCGCGTCCAGTGTGTAGAGCGCACTGCCGCTGCCGACATGGACGTTGCCCGCGGCGACCAGGACCGGCTCGCCGGACTGGCGGGACTCGGTCGCGATGCGCCAGCGGTCCTTGCCGGTCGTGGCGTCGAGGGCGTACACGGTGCCGAGGTAGTCGGCGAGGTACACGCCGCCGCCGGTCACGGCGGGGCCGGGGGCGAAGGCGGGCGGGGAGAGGAACACGGCCGGTGCCTCGAAGTGCCAGCGCACCAGTCCGGACGCGATGTCGACGGCGAGCACGCGGGTGCCCGCCGAGACGTACACGTATCCGTCGGGCGCCGGCTGGACCCGCACGGGCACGTTCCCGCACGAGGCCGCGTCGCCGATCGGGTACGACCAGCGCTCGTCACCCGTCCGGGCCTCCAGGGCGCGCAGTCGCGCGTCCTTCCACACGTACACGGTGTCGCCGAAGACCGCGGGCCCGGCCTCAGGGGTCTCGAAGTCGGTCTGGGCCCCGGTGATCTCCCACAGCTTCTCGCCGTTGGACGCCTCCCACGCCTGTACGCCGCCGCCGCGGGTGCCGGTGAGGACCGTGCCGCGGTCGACCTTGAGGGAGTACACCCAGGCGTCGGTCGTCAGCCGCCAGCGTTCGGTGCCGCTCGTGGCGTCCAGCGCGTACAGCGTCGGGCCGTCGGAGGCGTGGATACGGCCCGCGGCGACCGCCATCGCCCAGGCCACGTCACGGGTCTTGAACTGCCGGCGGCCTGTGCCGACGTCCAGGGCGTGGACCTCGAACGAGGTGACGTAGAGCAGGTCCCCGTCGACGACCGGCGTGCCCCAGACGTCGTTCGACATGCGGAAGCGCCAGGGCCGCCAGTGACCGGGCGCGGCGTCCGGCGCCTGGGCGGGGGGTGGGACCGGCGACGGGGCCGTGGCCACGGCGCCGCCTGCGGGTTCCGCACCGCTGCGCCCGCCGGGCGGGCGCACCCAGCCGGTGGCGGGGGCGGCCTCCGCGACCGCGGCACGGCCGGTCTCCGCGACCCGGGGACCGGGACCGATGGGCACGTTGGAGCCCGGCAGCAGTACCGGGCCGCCGTCGGGGGAGTGCGCGGCTGCGGGCGCGACCGGCGGCGGGGGCGCCTGCGGCGGTGCCTGCGGGACGGGAGGCGGGGTGGCGGGCCGGGAGGGCACGGGACGCTGGACCGCGACCGCGGGGCGGCCGCCCCCGCGGCGGGTCTCGATCATGGCGTTGGCCCGCGAGGGCAGCCACGCGGAGGCGGTGCCGCTGTCGTCGCCACCGGACGAGAACAGGTGCGGCGCGAGCTGCGCCTGCAGATCCTCGGGCGTGGGCCGCATCCCGGCGTCCATCTGCATGCACGAGTCGATCAGCGGCCGCAGCTCGTCGGGCAGACCCTCCAGGTCGGGACCCTCCCGCAGCAGCATGAACACCGTCTCCACCGGGTTCGCGCCGTGGAAGGGGGCGTGCCCGGTGGCGGCGAAGACGAGGGTGGAGCCGAGCGAGAAGACGTCGCTCGCGCCGGTCACGCTGCGGGAGTCGCGTGCCTGCTCGGGCGACATGTACGCGGGGGTGCCGACGGCGACGTTGGTCATCGTCAGCCGCGTGTTGGAGACGCCGGACGCGATGCCGAAGTCGATGACCCGCGGCCCGTCCTCGACGACCAGCACGTTGGACGGCTTGAGGTCGCGGTGGACGAGGCCCGCGCCGTGGATGGACTGCAGGGCCTCCGCGATGCCGGCCGCGAGCCACCGCACGGCCTGTGCGGGCAGTGGCCCGCACTCGTTGACGACCTCCTCGAGGGAGGGCGCCGGTACGTACGCGGTCGCCAGCCACGGCACGGCGGCCCGCGGATCGGCGTCCACCACGGCGGCGGTGTAGAAGCCGCTGACCGCGCGGGCCGCCTCCACCTCGCGCGTGAAGCGGACGCGGAACAGCTGGTCCTCGGCGAGCTCGGTGCGCACCGTCTTGATCGCGACCCGGCGGCCGGACGCCGACCTGGCGAGATAGACCAGTCCCATGCCGCCGGCACCGAGCCGGCCCAGCACCTCGAACGGACCGATCCGTCTCGGGTCGTGCTGCGTCAGCTGCTCCATACTTGCGTGCCACCTCCCCGTACGGGCTCCCATGAAGTGGAGCCCGTCACTTACAGCCCCGTGCAGGGTCTCACCATCGAGCCCCGCAGCGGTGAGCACCCTGATTCTTCCTGTCCGGGGCCACGGTTGCGAACCCGGGGGCGGATCGGGGTGTCTCACCGCGATTCGGGCGCTCCTGTGAGGTCTGCGCACGGGCGCGGGGCCCTCGTCGGCACGGAGTGCGGGGTGGACTCACCCTGCTTTCCGGTGGGCGGTGTCCGGCCTCCCGTCCCCGCGCCTCCCGGAGCCGGGGCCCTCCAAGGGCCCTGTCCCGGCCGCTTCCGGTTCCTTCGCGGCTTCCGGGGCCGGCGGCTCGGACCGCTGTGACCCGCCCGCCTCGGACATCTCCTCGCCGTGCTGCTCCCCGGCGGGCGCGCCCGACCGGTCCGGCTCGGCCAGCACCGCGAAGACGGCGCCCTGGTTGTCGCCGAAGGTGGCGATCCGGCCGTACGGGGTGTCCTCGGGCGCGCTGCGGACCCGGCCGCCGAGTCGGACGACCTCCTCGGCCGCCGCGTCGCAGTCGGTCACACAGAAGTAGACGAGGAAGTGACCGGGCATCTCGGGCGGGAACTCGTCGGTGATCACGCTGCGTCCTCCGACGGCGGTCGCCTCGCCCGGTTCAGTGCCTGCGGGCGACCAGATGCGGAAGCCGGCCATGGGGCCGGTCAGGTCCGTGCCCTGGAAGCGGAAGACCGACTCGTAGAAGGCGTCGGCGCGCTCCGGGTCCCTGGTGTACACCTCGGTCCAGCAGTACGAGTTCGGTTCGTCGTGCTTCTCGAAGCCCGCCCGCTCGCCCGCCTGCCACAGCCCGAACACCGCGCCGCCCGGGTCCGCGACGACCGCCGAGGTGCCGGTGGGCCCGGCGGGCAGTGGGTGGGTGATCACCTGGCCGCCCCGGTCGGCGATGCGCCGGCCGAGGGCCGCGGCGTCGGGGGTGGCGAAGTAGACGCCCCACACGGTGGGCATACGCCCGTCCCGCTTCGGTGTGAGCGCGGCGACGAGGCGTCCGTCGCTGTACGCGTCGGCGTGCCGGGCGCGTACGCCGCCGCCGGGGGCCTGGCCGCCGCCCCCTTCGGTGAAGGTCCATCCGAAGAGCTCGCCGTAGAAGCGCTTGCCCGCCTCCACGTCGGGGAGCGATGCGTCCACCCAGCACGGCGTGCCCTCTGTGAATGCGGCCATGGACCTGATTCCTTCCCTGGGTGAGGTGCCCGGGTGGTGCACGGTGCTGCCCGGTGTGGTGCCCGTCACTTTCAAGCTAACGGCGCATCACGCGTAGCGCGCGGAATCAAATCGAACCTTTGAGCGGAAATCTCCCGATATGCCGGACGGCGGGGGGTGGCCGGAGCGGGCTCGCGGAGCCGTTTGTGGTGGGTTCGTTGCGTTGCGTTGTCCACCGAAGTTGTCCACAGGGTGTTGATAACACTATTGCGTTCTGTGGTCGGCACCCCATTTGCAGTCGGCCGAATCGCGCCCCGATCACCCCTCGGTAAGCTGACGGCATGACAGGACAAGTGCGCACCGTCGACGGCCGGGTCGCCGGACGACGCGGCCAGGCGACGCGGCAGAAGCTGCTCGACTGCCTCAGCGAGATGCTCAGTTCCTCGCCGTACCGGGACGTCAAGGTCATCGACGTGGCTCGGAAAGCGGGCACTTCGCCCGCGACGTTCTATCAGTACTTCCCCGATGTCGAGGGTGCCGTTCTCGAGATCGCCGAGGAAATGGCCAAGGAGGGTGCTCAGTTGACCGAATTGGTCTCCGGGCGTTCCTGGACGGGCAAGGCCGGCTGGCGGACCGCGGAGGAACTGGTCGAGGGATTCCTCGATTTCTGGCGTCGCAACGACGCGATCCTCCGGGTCGTCGATCTTGGTGCGGCCGAGGGTGACAAGCGGTTCTACAAGATCCGGATGAGGGTCCTGAACTCGGTCACCAACTCGCTCACGGACGCCGTCAAGGAGCTCCAGGGCAAGGGTCGGGTCGACAAGGACGTCAGCCCCGCGGCGATGGCCGGGTCGCTGGTGGCGATGCTGGCGGCAGTCGCCTCCCATCAGAAGGGCTTCACGACCTGGGGCGTCAAGCAGGCCGAACTGAAACCGAACCTGGCCCTGTTGGTCCATCTGGGCATCACAGGGAAGAAGCCGACGAAGTAACCGCGGGGCGGAGCGATCCGCCCCGCCCCGCGCAAGAGTCCTGTCACGCCGACGGCGGCCGCCCCACGGGGGACGGCCGCCGTCGGCGCTCTTGTGTCCGGGGTGTCCGTTCTCGCTGCCAGGGTGACGTGCGCTCGTCAATCGGGCCCATCTGCCGACACTTTCAACAGGGGTTGAAACGTGAAGATCCGTCATGTCCGCGCCATCGCCGTCTTCGGGATAGCGCTCGTCGCGCTGACGGGAGCCCGCGGCTCCGGTGGCGGCTGCGACAACTCCGGCAGCTCCAGCTCGTCCAGCAGCGGCGACAGCCACCGCGACGACGACGGCACCAGCGGTGGCGCCAGTTCGGGCGGGTCGGTGCCCGGCACCGGTGCCGACAAGGCCGCCCGCGACGTGACGATCAACGAATGCGAGTACGACCCGGCGACGAAGAACCTGACGGCGAAGATCAGCATCGACAACAGCGGCTCGCTGGACTACGACTACAACGTCACCATGAAGTTCACCGGCGGCGCCGGCAGCGCCGTGGTCCCCGCCACCGCGATCAAGGCCGGGATGGCCGTCGCGGCGGGCGGCACCCGGAGCGCCGAGCTGACCACGCCGTACACCGGCACCGGCGACGGCTCCGAGTACACCAAGTGCGAGGTCACGCGGGTCAGCCGCCTCTGAGACCCGCGATCGGCGTCACCGGGGCTCAGCGCAGCCGAAAACCACCCCTGCCCCGCCCGCTCGCGAAGAGCTCGGCCTGCCGCTCCGGCGGCAGGTTGCCGAGTACGACCAGGTGCGGGGCATGGGCGAGCGCCTGTGCGCGCGCCGCCTCGCCGGCCGACCACACCGCGCGGACCGTTCCCTGCACGGCGTCCGTCGGGTGCGACGCCACCACCGCCGCGGCCCGCAGCGCCGCCGCCACGGCGCCGCCCGGCCCGGTCAGCTCGGAGACCAGCCCGATCTCGTACGCCCGCCGGGCCGTCAACCGCTCCGCCGTGCCCATCAGGGCCGTCCTGGCCACCTCGCCCGCCGGCATCCGCTGCGCCATGTAGACGGTCTCGTAGGCGCTGACCATGCCGTACGTCGTGTGCGGGTCGAAGAACGTGGCCTCGTGCGAGGCGATCACGAAGTCGCTCTCGCCGAGCAGGTAGAAGGCGCCGCCGCAGGCCATCCCCTCCACGGCGGCGATCACCGGTTTCCACAGGTCGTTGGCCTTGGGGCCGACGGTGAGGAGCGGGTCGTCGACGGAGTACGGGGAGGGCGGCTGCGGGACCTCCGCCGAGCGGTCGACGCCCGTGCAGAACGCCTTGCCGCCGGCGCCGGTGACCACGGCCGCGCGCACCGACGCGTCATGGCGGAAGTCCCGCCACACCGAGCCGAGTTCGGCGGCGGTCTCCAGATCGAGAGCGTTGTGCTTCGCGGGCCGGTCGAGGGTGACCAGGGCCACGCCGGTGTCCTCGTCGGTCTCCACCCGGATGCTCATGAGCGCTCCAGCAGCCAGCGCGGCATTCCGTCGCCGTCGAACACCACGCGCACACCGGCACCGATGCGCAACCGGGCCGGGTCGACGGAGTTCAGCGGCGCGTCCGGGGCCGCCACCACATTGCCGACGAGCCGGATGCGCGGGGCGTCCACGAGTTCGACGACGACCGCGTTGTAGGGGGCCTGCTCGGCGTAGCCGGGCAGCAGCGGCGGGTGGGGGAGCACGTAGGACCAGATACGCCCGCGCCCGGTCGTCCGGCGCCATTCGACATCGAACGAACCGCAATGGGGGCAGCACGGGCGGGGCGGGAAGCGCAGCTCGCCGCAGGCGGGCGCGGCGCACGCCTGGACGCGCAGTTCGCCGCGGGCCGCGTACGCCCAGAACGGGGCGCCGTCGTCGTCGATGACCGGTCGCAGCATCTCAGCTCCTCAGCAGCAGTGCCGATGTCGGTACGCCCTCGCCGGCGGTCACCAGGCAGGTCCCGGCGCCCGGCACCTGGGACGTCGAGGTGCCCCGCAGCTGTGCGACGCCCTCGGTGATCAGGTTGAAGCCGTGGACGTACGCCTCGCTGAGTCCGCCGCCGCCGGTGTTCAGCGGCAGCCTGCCGCCGGTCTCCAGCGCGCCGCCCTCGGTGAACGCCGCACCCTCGCCCCGGCCGCAGAAGCCGTAGCCCTCCAGCGACAGCGGGATCAGCGGGGTGAACGCGTCGTAGATCTGCGCCACGTCCACGTCCTGCGGGCCGAAGTCGGCCTGCTTCCACAGCTGCCGGGCCGCCGTCCACGCGGGGCCGGTGAGCGGGTCGTCGTTCCAGTAGTTGACCATCCCGTGGTGCTGCGCGGGCAGGCCCTGGGCGGCGGAGTGGACGTACACGGGTTTCTGCCTGCAGTCGCGGGGGGGGGGGGGGGGCCCCCCCCCCCCCCCCCCGCGGGGGGGGGGGGGGGGGCCCGGGGGGGAGAGGAGGAGGCGGGGGGGGAGCGGG
>NZ_JBEZKP010000016.1:30511-117321 GCF_040706335.1 Streptomyces sp. NPDC048389
GCTGCGCGGGCCGGCCCGGGGCGGCGGTGTGGACTTACCGGGTTTTCGGCCTGCTGTCGCGGGCGCGTCCCGCCCCCACGACCACGCAGGCGAGTGCGCCGTCGGTCTCCAGACAGTTGTCGAAGAGGCAGAGCGGCTCGCTGATCCAGCGGGAGGTCATGTACATCTCGCGGGTCAGGGGGCGTTCGTACATCATCGCGGCGGGGTTCTGGTTGGCACGGTTGCGGCAGGCGAGGGCGACGTTGAAGAAGTGGTCGCGGGTCGCGCCGTACTCGTGCATGTAGCGGCGGGCGAGCATGCCGATCTCGTCGGCGGGCCGCAGTAGTCCGAAGGGACGGGTCCACTGGGCGGGCGTGGGCAGTTGCGCGGCCGTACTGGTCCAGGGGCGCGGCCCCGAGCCGCGTTTGCGTGACCGCCAGGCGATGCCGACATGCGCCTGGCCCGTGGCGACGGCGGCGGCCAGGTGCGCGACGGTGGCGCAGGAGCCGCCGCCTCCGTAGCCGGCCTTGGAGAAGAAGGTGACGTCGCCGGCGCCGACGGCCTTGGCGATCTCGACCTCGTCGGTCTCCTCCATCGTGTACGAGGCGAAGCCGTCCACCTCCGAGGGGGCGATGCCCGCGTCGTCGAGCGCGGCGAGGATCGCGCGGCAGGCCAGGGTCTTCTCCGATTCCGGGAGCCGTTTGGCGAAGGCCGTCCGGCCGATTCCGACTATCGCTGCCTTGTCCTTGAGGGTCGCCATGGCCGGAGCGTACAGCTAATCTGACGTACCGTCAGCTACTGCGGGCGAGCCTGAGGGAGGCATCCGATGCGACGCGGCGACCTGGAGTGGGGCACCATCCCGGAACTGGTGCGAAGTGCCGCGCGGCGCCACGGCCGGCGCGAGGCCGTCGCCGACGGCCGGACCCGGATCTCGTACGCGGAACTCGGCGAGCGCGTCGAGCGCGCCGCCGCCGCGTGCATCGCCGCCGGTGTCCGCAAGGGCGACCGGGTCGTGATCTGGGCCCCCAACACTCTAGACTGGATCACCGCCGCGCTCGGCGCCGTCAGCGCGGGCGGCGTGCTCGTCCCCCTCAACACCCGCTTCAAAGGCGCCGAGGCCGCCGACGTCCTGCGCCGCTCGCGCGCCAGGCTCCTCTTCGTCACCGGCACCTTCCTCGGCACCTCCTACGTCGCCTCGCTGCGCCGCGCGGACGTCGAGCTGCCCGACCTGGAACAGGTCGTGGTCCTCGCCGACACCGCCCCCGAGGACCACCGCACCTGGAAGGAGTTCCTGGCCGGCGGCGACGGCGTCCCCGCCGCCCGGGTCCGCGAGCGGGCCGACACCGTCACCGCCGAGGACCCGTCCGACATCGTCTACACCTCCGGCACCACCGGCCGCCCCAAGGGCGCCGTCATCACCCACGCCCAGACACTGCTCTGCTACGACCTGTGGAGCGAGCTCGCCGGGCTGCGCGCGGACGACCGCTATCTCGTCGTGAACCCGTTCTTCCACACCTTCGGCTACAAGGCCGGCGTCATCGCCTGCCTCACCCGAGGCGCCACGATCGTCCCGCAGTCCGTCTTCAACGTGGACACCGTCCTCGCCAACATCGCCGCCGAGCGCATCTCCGTGCTCCCCGGCCCGCCCACCCTCCACCAGTCGCTGCTCGACCACCCGGCCCGCGACCGGCACGACCTGAGCGCACTGCGCCTCGTCGTCACCGGCGCCGCCGTCGTCCCCCTCCGGCTGGTCGAGCGGCTGCGCGGCGAGCTGCGCATCGCCACCGTCCTGACCGCGTACGGCCTCTCGGAGGCGAGCGGCATCGTCACCATGTGCCGCAGGGACGACGACCCGGGCACCGTCGCCGCCACCTCCGGGCGGGCGATACCAGGCACCGAGGTCCGCGTCCTCGCCGGGCCGGGGGAGCCCGGCGAGATCCTGGTGCGCGGGCACCACGTCATGCGGGGGTACTTCGAGGACCCGGAGGGCACCGCCGCCGCCTTCACCTCCGACGGCTGGCTGCGCACCGGCGACGTCGGTGTCCTCGACGCGGCGGGGAACCTGCGGATCACCGACCGGATCAAGGACATGTTCATCGTGGGCGGGTTCAACGCCTACCCCGCCGAGATCGAGCAGCTGCTCGGACTGCACCCGGACATCGCGGACGTCGCCGTCGTCGGCGTGCCCGACGCCCGGCTCGGCGAGGTGGGCAAGGCGTACGCGGTCCGCCGGCCCGGCTCGACGCTCACCTCCGACGACCTCATCGCCTGGTCGCGGCGGGAGATGGCGAACTACAAGGTGCCCAGGCAGGTCGAGTTCGTCACCGGCCTGCCGCGCAACGCGAGCGGAAAGGTCCTGAAGACCGAGCTCCGCTCGCGCCGCGGCGGATGACGGCGAACAGGTCGGCCGTGGAGGCGAACAGGCCGGCCTGGAGGCGGGCCGGTCGGCCGTGGAGGCGGACAGGCCGGCCCCGGGGGGCGGTCAGGTCAGCCGTGGAGGCGGACCGGGATCTCCTGCCAGCCGTACGCGATGAACGACGGCACCTGCTTCAGCTCACCGTCCTTGAACGCGGGCGCCAGGCCGGGGAAACGCCCGAAGAGCGCGGGCAGCGCGGTCATCGCCTCCATCCGCGCCAGCGGGGCGCCGATGCAGCGGTGCACGCCGACACCGAAGGACAGATGGTCGTCCGCCGCCCGCAGGGCGTCGAAGTCGGCCGCCGTGGCGCCGTAACGGGCCGGGTCGTTGCCCGCGGCGGCGTACGTCGTCAGGATCGCGTCGCCGGCCTGGATCACCACGCCGTCGACGGTGATGTCACTGACCGCGAAACGCAGCGGCAGGCTCGCGATCGACGGCCGGACCCGCAGCACCTCCTCGATCACCCGGTCCCAGCCGATCTCACCGGCCCGAACGGCGGCCAGCTGCTCCGGGTGCTCGAGAAGCGCGACGACGGCGTTGCCGATCAGGTTGACCGTCGTCTCGAAACCGGCGCCGATGACGAGCAGCAGGGTGTGGAGCAGCTCCTCTTCGCCGAGCCGGTCACCGCCCTCGTCACGGACCCTGATCAGCTCCGTGGTCATGTCGTCGCCCGGGTTCTCGACCTTGTGGGCGATGAGCGAACCGAGGACGGTGCCGATCTGCTGCTGGACCCCGGCGGCGTGCTCGGGAGTCGGGTCCGAGGTGTCCATGATGGCCGCGATCAGCCGGCCGGTCGCCTCGACCAGGTGGTCCGGCACGCCGAACAGCTCGCAGATCATGCGCATCGGCAGCGGGTGGGCGAAGGCGGCCTTCACGTCCACGACCGAGCCGTCCGCCCCGGCGGCCTCCATCCCGGCCAGCAGCTCCTCGGTGATGGCCTCGACCCGGTCACGCATCGCCTCGGTGCGGCGGGCCGTGAAGCTCGGGGCGACGAGCCTGCGCAGCCGGGTGTGGTCGCTGCCGTAGGTGGACAGCATGTTGGTCACGCCGACCCAGCCCAGGATCCAGGCCCAGTCCGGGTTCGCACCCGCTTCGGGAAAGAGCGACCAGTGTTTGCGCGGGTCCTTGCTGACCCTCGGGTCGAGGATCAGGGCCTTGAGGGTGTCGTGACCGGTGGGCGCCCAGGCCGGGATCCCGCCCGGCAGCTCTACGGGCACCACCGGCCCGAAGGAACGCAGTCTGGCGCTCTCGGCGACGATGTCGGCACCGAACGGATCGATGGCCACACGGGTGGACGCGGTCATGCGCGGTCTCCTGCCTGGTCGGGGCTGCGAGGGGTGAAAGCGACGGGCAGCGCCGTCAGCGATCGGTGGAACGGGCCGGGCCGCCAGCCGAGCTGCTCGCGGGGCACCAGAGGCCGCAGGTCCGGCAGCCACTGGGTGAGGCGCTCGATGGCCTCCGTGGCGATCAGGAGGGCGGGCTGCTTCACGGGGCAGGAGTGGGGGCCGGCACCCCACGACATGTGCGAGGCGTCGTGCGGATGGTGCGCCCCGGCGAAGTCCCGCTCCGCGAAGTGCCCCATCGCGCCGAAGGAGACGACGATGGGCACGGCGGCCTGGATCCACATCCCGTGGAAGCTCGTCGACTCGCGCGCGAAGTGCACGCCGTAGTTGGCCAGCGGGGTCTCGTAGCGCAGCACCTCCATGACGGCGTCCATCACGGGACGCGAGCCGGAGGTGAGCGTGGAGTAGTAGGCGGAGTTCCCGAGGATGCGGGAGAGGGCGTTGGAGATCAGGTTCGCCGAGGGCTCGTGGCCCGCGCCGAGCATGAGGAACACCTGCCAGGTGACCTCCTCCGGAGTGAGTCCGAGGGGGTGGTCGAGCAGCCGGCTGGTGAGGTCGTCGCCGCGTTCGGCCGTCTTGGCGCCGACCAGCTCCATCACGTACTTGCCGTACTCCGCCTCGCCCTGGGCCGCGCGGTCGCCGCCCTCCATCATCCGGCCGAGCGCCGCGTCCAGACGGCCCGACTCGCTGTCCGGCAGTCCGAAGAGGTTGTTGAAGATCAGCGCCATCATCGGACGGGCGAACTGCGTGACCAGGTCCGCCTCGCCGTCCGGACCGAAGCGCGACACCAGCAGGTCCACCGACCGGTGCACCCGCTCCCGCAGGTCGTGCGGCTCGACGAGGTCGAACGCGTCGAGCAGCGTGCGGCGGTAACGGATGTGCTCGCCGCCGTCCGCGAACAGGGCGTTGGGCCGCCAGCGCATCATGCCGAGGACCGGCGAGTCCTCGGCGACCGTCTTCTCCCAGGGCCGGGGGTCGACGGAGAACGACTCGGTGTCGTGCAGCAGATCGAGTGCGGCACGCCGGTCGGTGACGATGTACGCCGAGACACCGGGGGCCAGTTCGGCCCAGCCGACCGGACCCTGCGCGCGCAGGGTCGCGTAGTAGGCGAACGGGTCGGTGGCGAAGCCGTCCTCCCACAGGCGTACCGGGGCGGACAGCGTGAAGGTGTCGGCGCGGGCGGGGTAGGCGGTCACCGTTCCTCCGGGGTCATCCGGTCGACGAGGTGCTGGACGAGGGCGAGCAGCGCGTCGACGGACGCGTTGGTGTCGCGGGCGTCGCAGGTGACGAGCGGGGTGTCGGGCTCGAGGTCGAGCGAGCGGCGCAGCTGTTCCTCGGTGTACTGCCGGGAGTCGGGGAAGGTGTTGAGCGCGACGGCGTACGGCACGCCGGACTCCTCGACGAGACCGAGGACGTCGAAGGACTCGTCGATCCGCCGGGTGTCGACGAGGACGAGCGCGCCGAGTGCCCCGTAGGCGATGTCGTCCCACAGCGCGCGGAAGCGCTCCTGGCCGGGGGTGCCGAACAGGTAGAGGACGACGGAGTCGCCGAGCGAGACGCGGCCGAAGTCGATGGCGACGGTCGTCGTGGTCTTGTCACGGACACCGGCGAGGTCGTCGACCCCGGTGGACGCCTCGGTCAGATGCTCCTCGGTGTGCAGCGGGCGGATCTCCGACACCGAGTCGATCAGAGTGGTCTTGCCGACCCCGAACGGGCCGGTCACCAGAATCTTCACCAACTCCTTCGCGGTGTCCGGCAGATGCAGCCCGTGCCGGGCGGAGGGCGGGGCGGACGCGCTGGACATCCGGTCAGAGCTTGAGGGCGCGGAGGCCATCGGCCACTCTCTTCAAGAGGTCACGGTCGGGCAGGGCGGCGGGGGGTACGGGCGGGCGCGCGCTCACCAGTCCCTGGTCGATCAGGGCGGCGGCGAGCACCCGCAGCGCGGAGACCGGCAGCCGGAGCAACGCGGCGCTCTCCACCACGGTCAGCGACCCGCCGTCCAGCGCGCCGAGCAGGGCGTGCTGGGCCGCGGGCAGACCCGCGGGCGCGGGCCCGCCCGTGCCGGTCAGCACGGACAGGCGCTCCAGGCTGTTGCGGCTGGGCCTGGCCACGCCTCCGGTGGAGAGGTAGGCGGGGACCAGCGGCCGGCCGCTCCGGCGGCCGGTCATACGGGTGAGGCGCCGTCGGCGCCGCGGGGCGCGGCGGCCATCGCCTTCTCGCCGAGCCGCGCGACCTGCGAGTGGACCCGGTGGCCGAGGAGGTCGAGCCGTACCTCGGGCCCGCCGTACGCGGCGACGCAGGTGCCGTGGTCCGTGGGCGCCACCAGGATGTAGCCGTGGTCGGACTCGATGACGACCTGGCGCAGTTGGGCGACGGAGGCGTCGGCGAACGCGGCAGCGGCGGTGCGGCAGGCGCCCTGCACGGTGGACGTGATCGCGGCGACCCGCTCGGCGGAGTCCTGGGCGAGCGCCGCGGAGAACCCGGAGACCAGACCGTCCCTGGTGAGCAGCACGGCGGCCCGTACGTGGGGGATCTCGAGGATCGGGTCGAGCACCCAGGCCGTGTCGCCCGTCTCGCGGCTGTTCATCTGCGGTCGTTCCCTTCGGTGGCGGCGGCCTCGCGGGCCGCGTTGGTGGCGGACTGCAGCGCCCCGAGGGCCGCGGCGGACTCCTCGGGCGTGCGGGCGGGCCTCTTGGGCGCCGGGGCGTCGCTCTGCGACCGGGCGCGGACGCGGCGGCGCCGCTGGGGGAGCGCGTCGCCGTCGGGGTCCGGTTCGGGCGCCTGTTCGTGTTCGTGCTCGCGAGTCGGCGGCGGCTGCGTACGGACGGGCGCCGGCGGCATGCGGGCGGGCTCGTACGTGGCCGGGGTGTGGGGAGCCTGCCGTACGGACTCGTCCTCCACCTGCGCGCGGCCCTGGTGGACCTGGTCGGGCTGTGGCTCCTGGTCCTGGTCCTCGGGCCGCCGGGTGGAGGGGGCGGCGCTCGCGGCGGGCGGGTGGAGCACCGGATCGATGTGGGACAGGAGATGGTCCCTGACGAGCAGGACCGCCCGGACACCGCCGTAGGGCGAGGGTGTCGACAGGTCGACGGACAGGTCGAACTGCCGGGTGAGCTGGCCGATCGCCGCGAGTCCCATCCGCGGCGGATCGCCGAGCTCGGACAGCAGGATCGGGTCGGTGCCCGCCACCATCCGCTGGGCGTCGGCGCGTTCGTCCGGGGCCATACCGACGCCCGCGTCGTCGACGGTCACGGTGACACCGTGGTGGACGCGTTCGAGGTTCACGACGACGGCCGTGTCCGGCGACGAGTGGCGCAGCGCGTTGTCCAGCAGCTCGGCAACGATGATGGCGACCGGTTCCACGGCGTGCGACACGAGCGCGGTGCCCGGCTCGAGATGGTGATGCACC
Organism: Streptomyces sp. NPDC048389; assembly: GCF_040706335.1. Lineage (NCBI taxonomy): Bacteria > Bacillati > Actinomycetota > Actinomycetes > Kitasatosporales > Streptomycetaceae > Streptomyces > Streptomyces sp. NPDC048389. The sequence goes on from NZ_JBEZKP010000016.1 coordinate 37,656, forward strand.
TGCACGCGGTGGTACCCGACGAGGCGGGCCTGGCCGCCGGTGACGGCGTCGACCAGATGCGACTCCTCGCGGGCGAGCCCGACCCAGGCGCCGCAGACCACGGCGGCGACCTGCGCGCGGCGCAGAGACTGCTCGTTCTCGTGGTCGAGGGCGTAGAGGGTCTGGGCGAGTTCGGGGTCGTCGTAACGCTGCTGCAGTCCGTGCAGTACGTCCTGGAGCCGGTAGAGACCGGCCTGGATCTCCCGTGTGGCGCCGCGCATACCGGCGCGGGCGGCGGCGTCGACCCGCTTGCGTTCCTGGGCGATCGCCGTGCGCAGCGTGTCGAGCACCGCGTGAGACCCGGCGCCGGCGGGGCCGAGCGGGCCGGGGACCTGAACGTGCGGATGGGCGCTGCGGGTGGCCTCCGCGGGCATGCGCTTGGCCGCGAGATGCTCCATCTCGGCCGCGAACGCGGCTGCGGCGCGGGCCAGTTCGTCCCGGGAGTCGTCGAGACGGCCGCGCAGCGTCTCGATCTCGGTGCGCTGCCGGTCCCGTTCCCGCCGGGCGCGCAGCAGCCCGCCGCCGAGGGCGAATGCGGTCAGCGTCCCGGCGGCCAGGCCGCCGGCGGCCAGCTCGGGTATCTCGATCATCGATGTGGACCTCAGGAAGGCGGGGGTGTGGTCCGCCGGGGGCGGACCCGCCAAGTACACACTGCAACTGAGCAGTTGTGCTGGGTTTCCGTACGAGATCCCTTAGGTTTTGTCCGAACAGTGACTTTGTTGACGCCGTGTCGTCATGTGTGTCAAGTCACACACGGGACGCTGGAGCTGTCACCGGGCATGCCGCGGCGGCTCCCCCTCCGCGCCGCCGCGGCCGTTCCCCGTCGTGAGTGGCTTCGTCAGCCCTGTGGCGGAGCGGGCGAGTGGTGGTCGCCCATCGTCGTGATGGCGGTGCCGTCGGCGGGCGGCACCGGAGAGTGGTGGTCGCCGAGCGTCGTGATCCCGTCGGCGGGCGGAGCGGGCGAGTGGTGGTCGCCCATGGTGGTGATCTGCTCGTCGTTCTTCTCGGTGCTGCTCATGTTCCGTCCCCCGATGGGATCGACCGACTGGCTGAAGATGGCCTTCCGCCCAGAGACTCCCCCGATGGCCTCCGGGCAGAAGGCCAGGTACCGGTCCAGTTGGCCCCCGACGCGTCGGACCGAACACCCCTGAGAATGTCCGACGAGCATAAACAATCGATGAACGCCCTGGCCCGCGCTTTTTCCGGCGGCTCGGACTCGGACTCAGCAGGCCAGGACTCGGACTCGGACTCAGCAGACTCAGGCTCAGACTCAGCAGGTCCAGGCTCAGCAGCTCCAGACTCAGCAGGTCCAAGGCTCAGGCGGCTCAGCCGCTCAGGCCGCCCTGAGCCGCGTGGTGAGCAACTGCCGTGCCTCCTCGGCCTCGGCCGCGCCGGACTGCTCGTGCAGCACCAGCGCCTCGCGCCAGCACGCCCGCGCCCGGTCCGCCTGCCCGAGGTTCTCCAGTGCCCTGCCGAGCGTGATCAGAGTGTTCCCTCGGGTCCGGTCGCCACCGATGCAGCCGATCGCCAGGGCCTGCTCGGCATGCTGGGCGGCCTGGGCGGGGCGGCGGGCGGCGAGATGGGCCTGCGCGATCCGGAAGTGCGTGGTGCCCTCCCACAGGCGCTGCCGGTTGGACTCGAACAGCTCCAGCGCGGTGTGCAGCTCCATCAGGGCGTCCGCCGGCCGGCCGGCTCCCGTCAGCGCGATGCCCAGGGCGTACCGGGCGTTGGCCAGCCGCAGCGCGTGGCCGATCCGGTCGTACAGCGCCACACCCTCCCGGGCCAGGGCGATGGCCTCGTCCGGGCGGTCGGTGACGACGTGGATACGGGACAGATTGCACAGTGCGCTGGCCTCGCCCGGCAGGTTGCCGTCCGCCCGCGACCCCTCCATCGCCCGCCGCAGATGCTCCTCCGCCTCGGCGTGCCGTCCCTGGTTGAACGCGATGATGCCCCGGTCGTTGTCCGACCAGTAGACCGGCGCCGGGTCGTTCGCCGCGCGGGCCAGCGCCGCTGCCCGCGCGGCCTGTTCGTCGGCCTCGTCGTAGCGGCCCGCCACCAGGTGGACGTTGGTCATCGACGTCCGCGCCCGCGCCTCGGTCCGCGGGTCGCCCGCGGAGCGCGCCGCCTCGACCGCCGCGCAGGCCACCGACTCGTAGACCTTGGAGTTCGCACCGGACTCGGCCAGGTTCTGCGCCGCCCAGAGCAGGTCGACCGCCCTGCGCAACTGCGGGCCCGGCGGCGCCTGCCTGGCGCAGGCGAGGAGGCAGTGCGCCTCCGCGTACAGCCAGTCCTGCGCGTCCTCCAGGCGCGCGAACGTCAGTCCCGCGTCGCCCGTCGGCTCGAGATGGTCCACGAGCCGGTCGCCGGGCCGCTCCATGGCGAAGACCCGCGCCGCCGTCGCCAGATAGAAGTCCAGCAGCCGCGACAGCGCCGCCTCCCTCTCCGCGGGAGGCTGCTCGTCCCGCTCGGCGCATGCACGCGCGTAGAGGCGCACCAGGTCGTGGTAGCGGTACCTGCCCGGGGCCGCCGACTCCAGCAGGGACGTGTCGACCAGGGCCTCCAGCAGGTCCTCCGTCGTGTGCGGGGGCAGGTCCAGCACGGCGGCGGCCGCGGCGAGCGAGATGTCCGGGCCGTCCGCGAGGCCCAGCAGCCGGAACGCGCGGGCCTGGGCCGGCTCGAGTTGCCCGTAGCCGAGTTCGAACGTGGCCTTCACCGCGAGGTCGCCCGCCTGGAGCTCGTCCAGCCTGCGCCGTTCGTCGGCGAGCTTGGCCGCGAGGACCGACACGGTCCAGGTGCGGCGGGCCGCCAGCCGCGAGGCGGCGATACGGATCGCCAGCGGCAGGAAGCCGCACGCCGCGACCACGTCCAGAGCCGCCTTCCGTTCCGCGCCGACCCGTTCCGCGCCGACGATCCGGGTGAAGAGCTGGAGCGCCTCCTCGGGCGACATCACGTCCAGGTCCACCAGGTGCGCGCCCGCCAGGTCGACCATCCGCACCCGGCTGGTGACCAGCGCGGCGCACCCCGCGGTGCCGGGCAGCAGGGGCCGGACCTGGGCGGCGTCGCGGGCGTTGTCGAGGAGGACGAGGATCCGCCGCCCGTCCAGCGCCGAGCGGTACAGCGCCGCCCGCTCGTCCAGTGTGTCCGGGATGGCGGAGTCGGCGGTGCCCAGCGCGCGCAGGAACGCGCCGAGGACGGTCTCCGGTTCCGCGCCCCGGCTGCTGGTGCCCTGGAGGTCCACGTACAGCTGCCCGTCGGGGAAGTGCTTGCGCGCCTGGTGGGCCACGTGGACGGCGAGCGTCGTCTTGCCGACGCCGCCGATGCCGGCGAGCGCGGACACCGCCATCACCGAGCCCTCCGCGGTGGCGAGCCGGCCGCCGAGTTCGTCCACGAAGGACAGCCGGCCGGTGAAGTCCGGGACGGTGGCGGGCAGCTGGGCGGGCCGGGTGGTCTGCGGTGCCGGTGCCGGCTCCTCGCTGGGGCGGGCCAGCTCGGCGTCGGCCCGCAGGATGCGCTGCTGGAGGCTGGACAGCTCGGGCCGCGGGTCGACGCCCAGTTCGTCGGCGAGCAGCCGGCGGGTGTCGGCGTACACGGCGAGTGCCTCCGCCTGCCGGCCGCTGCGGTACAGCGCGAGCATCAGCAGTTCGCGCAGCCTCTCCCGCAGCGGGTGGGTGGCGGTGAGGGCCGTCAGCTCGGAGACGGCCTCCGCGTGGCGGCCGACCTCGAGGTCGATGTCGAGCCGGGTCTCCAGCAGTTGCAGCCCCCACTCCACGAGCCGGGTGCGCTGGTTCTCCGCGTACGGCCCCGGGACGTTGGCGAGCGGTTCGCCGTCCCACAGGCCGAGCACCTTGTTGAGCAGGGCGCGCGCCTGGGTCCGGTCGCCCGCCGCCTGCGCCTTGTGCGCCTCCGTCGCCAGCTCCTCCGCGACCGCGAGATCGAGGGCGTCCCGCCCGATGCGCAGCGCGTAGCCGCCGGACTCGCTGACCAGCGTCTCCGAGGTGAGCGCCTTGCGGAGCCGGGAGGCGTACGTACGGACGGCGGCGAGGGCCTGCGACGGCGGCTGGTCGCCCCAGATCGCGTCGATGAGCTCGTGGGCGGTGGCGGTGCGCCCGTCGCGGAGCAGGAGCGCGACCAGCAGGGCACGCTGCTGCGGCGAGCCGGGCGGCAGGATCTCTCCGTTCCGCCGCACCCGTACCGGTCCGAGCACGCTGAAGTGGAGCTCGTCCTCTTCGCTCGCGAGCGGAGCGCGTTGGTTCGGTACGCGTGGCCCGCTGTCACGGTCCATTGCTGCCCCCTGCCGGTACTGCCGGAATCGCCCTCGACAGTCTGCCTTGTTGGGGGCGGCCGCGTCAGCAGCGGGGCGGCTCGCTCTGCCGCCCGCCCGTCCGATCGGCGGGCCCGCTTTGATCAGGGGCGATACACGGTTCCGGGTTCCGGGGCGGCCGGTGAGAGCAGCTCGGGGACCGTGACGAAGGTGTAACCGCGGTTCTTCAGTTCCGCGATGATCCCGGGCACGGCGGGGACGGTTCCGTCGTAGATGTCGTGGAGCAGGATGATGCCGTCCCGCCCGGCCTGGTCGAGGATGCGCTTCTTGATGAGGGCGCTGTCGGTGGTCGAGTAGTCCTTGGCGGTGGCGCTCCACAGGACCTGGGAGAGGCCGAGCTCCTCGCTGACCTCCTTGACCTCGTCGTCGGTACGGCCCTGGGGCGGGCGCATCAGCCGCGGCTTCTCGCCGGTTATCTCGGCTATGGCGTCCTGGGTGCGGCCGAGTTCCTCGCGTATGCCGTCCTTGTCGAGCTTGTCGAGCCGTTCGTGGGTCCAGGTGTGGTTGGCCACCTCGTGACCCTCCGCGGCGAGGCGGCGCACCACGTCGGGGTACTTGAGCACGTGGTTCCTGCCGAGCAGGAAGAACGTGGCGTGCACCTTCTCCTTCTTGAGGATGTCCAGCAGCTCCGGGGTGTCCTTGCCGGGCCCGGCGTCGAAGGTGAGCGCGATGCACTTGGCCTTCTCGCAGTCGACGGAGGGTGCGGAGCCCGCGCCGTCCTTCCCGCTCGCGAGCGGCTTGCCGTCGGCCCCGGAGGCGCCGGACTCCGCGGCGTCGGAGCGGGCCTCCGCGGGGGACGTGCTGTCGCCGGAGCAGCCGGCGAGCGCGAGTGTGAGCACCGCCGCAGTGGCGAGGGCCGGGACAACCCGGACCCGGGTTCGGTACGTCCTTGCAGGCATGGCGAGTCTCCCCGTTCGTCGTGATCTTCACGCGCTTCACGCGCTTCACGCGCTTCACGCGCCTCGTGGCGCGGTGGCGCGTGCGGTCGTGCGGTCGTGCGGTCGTGCGTGCGGTCGTGCGGTGGTGCGGTGGTGCGGTGGTGTGGCGCACGGAGTGCGGCGTGGTGCCGGTGGTCGTCCCGTACGCGAGCGCTGACTATACATGCCATGTATACACGCGGTGTATAGCGGGGTCCCGTGTCCGTCCCGGCGGACTTGGGGCGCGCAGCTGACGAACCGTCAGATCGGCGCTACCTTGAAACCATGGAGACCTTCCCCAAGATCATCTCGGTGGACGACCACACGGTGGAGCCGCCCGGCGTCTGGCGGGACCGGCTCCCGTCGAAGTACCGCGACACCGGCCCGCGCGTCGTCCGCGCACCGCTGAGGGAAATGACCTTCCTGGGCGGCAGGTTCGCCCCCGTCATGGGAGAGCCCGGCGACGAAGGGCCGATCGGCGACTGGTGGGTGTACGAGGACCTGCATCGGCCGCTCACCCGGCTCGACACCGCCGTCGGCTACGACCGCGACGAGATCAAGCTGGAGGTCATCACCTACGAGCAGATGCGCCCCGGCTCGTACAGCGTCCCCGACCGCCTCGCCGACATGGACGTCAACCACGTCACGTCCGCGCTCTGCTTCCCGACGTTCCCGCGCTTCTGCGGCCAGACCTTCACCGAGGCCGCCGACCGCGAACTCGGGCTGCTCGGAGTGCGCGCGTACAACGACTGGATGGTCGAGGAGTGGTGCGGCCCCGACGCGCGGGGCCGGCTCATCCCGCTGACCCTCGTCCCCCTGTGGGACGCGGAGCTGGCCGCCGCGGAGGTCCGCCGCAACGCGGGGCGCGGAGTGCGCGCCGTCGCCTTCTCCGAGATACCCCCGCACCTCGGGCTGCCCTCGATCCACACCGACGACTGGGACCCGTTCCTCGCCGCGTGCGCCGAGACCGGCACGGTCGTCGCCATGCACATCGGCTCGTCCAGCCGGATGCCGTCCACCTCGGCCGACGCCCCGCCCGCCGTCGGCTCGACCATCACCTTCGCCAACTGCTGCTTCTCGATGGTGGACTGGCTGATGAGCGGCAAGTTCGAGCGCTTCCCCGGCCTTCGGGTCATGTACGCGGAGGGCCAGATCGGCTGGATCCCGTACATCCTCGAGCGAGCCGACGTCGTCTGGGAGGAGAACCGCGCGTGGGGCGGCGTCGCCGGCAAAGTCACCCGGCCGCCGTCCGAACTCTTCGCGGAGCACGTCCACGGCTGCTTCTTCGACGACGCGTTCGGCCTGCGGAACCTCGACGCGATCGGCGTCGGCAACGTGCTCTACGAGACGGACTATCCGCACTCGGACTCCACCTGGCCGAAGTCCAAGGAGGTCGGCGAAGCCCAGATGGGTCATCTGCCGGCGGACGTCGTCGAACGGATCGTCCGCGGCAACGCGATCGACCTGCTGGGCCTGACGCCCGACGGGCTCTGGCCGGGGCCGTAGCCGATGGCGTTGAGCGTCCCCGCGCCCTGTGCTACCCCTGTCGTGATCGCGGACGAACCGCAGAGACGGCAGGGGGCGGACGGCATGGTGCTCGGAGAGCTGGTGAAACTGCGGGCGATGGGCCCGACGGACGCCGAGGCGCTGTGGCGGTGGAACCACGACCCGGACGTGATGCGGTGGATGGACGACAACCACCCCTCGTCTCCGGAACACGTGCGCAAGTGGCTGGAGGACCGGCCGCGCAACACCTATGGCGACCTGCTTCTGGGCGTGGAGGCCCTGAGCGACGGCCGGCTGATCGGCCTCGTCGCACTCCGCGACGCGGAGCCGGAGACCGGGAACGCGGAGCTGGACATCTATCTCGGCGAGAAGGACTACTGGGGCAAGGGTTACGCGACGGACGCGATGCGCACGGTGTGCCGCTACGGCTTCGACAAGATGCGCCTGCACAAGATCACGCTGACGGTCGTCACGGAGAACCACGCCGCCCAGCAGGTCTACCGGAAGGTCGGCTTCGTCGAGGAGGGCCGCCTGCGCCAGACATTCCGCCGCGACGGCGTCTGGTACGACCGGTTCACGATGGGCCTGCTGGAGGGCGAACTCCGCTGAGGCGGCGAGGCCGGCGCCGGGTCCGGGCGGGGTCGGGGGCGGGGTCCTTGGTTGGCGTCTTGCCGGCTCGGGGTGGGCCGGGCCGGGGTGCGTAACGAGGGGCCGCCCTCCTGGTCTTGATGATCGCGGCTTCGCGTCGGTCGGGCGACGGGGCCGGGCTCCCGGGCAACCCCCGCGCCGCGGTCTCGTACCCGGCCGGGCAACCGGCGGCCCGGGCGTCGACGGTGTACGCGCTGCCGGGCTGAGCTCCTGCCGCTCACCCCTTGCCTGATGCGGCGCGGGCGGTGACGATGACTCCATCATTTTTGACGGGGCGTCAGATCTGAGGAGTCGCGATGGTGGCGTACGGGATGCAGCTTCCGGTCCAGTCGCAGAGCACCCTCTACGCGGAACCCTGGGAGGCCGAGGCCGGCCCGGACGACCTCGTCGAGATCGCCCGCGCCGCCGACCGGACCGGCTTCTCGTACGTCGCCGTCTGCGATCACGTCGCCATCCCGCGGCGCCTCGCGGACGCGATGTCCACCGTCTGGTACGACCCGGTGGCCACGCTCGCGTTCCTCGCCGGCCTGACCGGGCGGGTGCGGCTGCTGAGCCACGTCGCGGTCGTCGGGCTGCGCCACCCTCTGCTGACCGCCAAGCAGTACGCGACCCTCGACCACCTCTCCGGCGGGCGGCTGCTCCTCGGTGTCGGGGCCGGGCACGTACGCGAGGAGTTCGACGCCCTGGGGGCCGACTTCGACGCGCGCGGCGCCGTGCTCGACGAGAGCATCGACGCGCTGCGGGCGGCGCTGGGTCCGGAGGAGTACCCGGAGTTCAGCGGGGAGCGGTACTCCTTCAAGGAGCTGGGCCAGCGGCCGCGACCGGCCCAGCCCCGTGTCCCGCTCTGGGTCGGCGGCTCGTCGCCCGCCGCCGTGCGCCGGGCCGCCCTCAAGGGCGACGGCTGGCTGCCGCAGGGCGACCCCCGTGACAGGCTCCCGGCACAGCTCGCGAAGGTGCGGGCGCTGCGGGAGGCGGCCGGGATCGACGGCCCCTTCACGGTCGGGGCCATCACCGAACCGTTGTACGTCGGCGAACCGGCCTGGCCCACCGGCCGCCGCACTCTCACCGGCGAGCCGCAGGCGCTCGCCGAGTCGCTGCGCGCCTATGCGGCGATGGGTGTGCACCAGATCCAGGTCCGCTTCCGCAGCCGGAGCGTCACCGAACTCATCGACCAGATGGCGGCGTTCACCACCGACGTGGCGCCACACCTCGATTGACGGCTGACGGCTGACGGCTGAGGGCCGAGGGCTGGTGGCTGACGGCTGACGGCTGAGGGTCGAGGGCTGGTGGCGGACGACTCACCACTCACCACTGACAGGGAGAGCGGCATGGGCAAGCTGGACGGACGCGTCGTCCTGGTCACGGGCGCGGCGCGCGGGCAGGGGGAGCAGGAGGCCAGGCTCTTCGCTGTGGAAGGCGCGAAGGTGGTCCTCGCGGACGTACTCGACGAGCTGGGCGAACCGCTCGCCAAGGAGGTCGGCGGGCTCTACGTCCACCTCGACGTGGGCTGTGAGGCCGACTGGACGGCCGCCGTCGCCGCCGCGAAGGACGCCTTCGGGAAGGTCGACGGTCTCGTCAACAACGCGGGCATCCTGCGCTTCAACGAGCTGGTGTCCACCCCGCTGGCGGAGTTCCAGCTGATCACGCAGGTCAACCAGGTGGGCACCTTCCTCGGCATTCGCAGCGTCGCGCCCGAGATCGAGGCCGCGGGCGGGGGCACGATAGTCAACACGGCCTCGTACACGGCACTCACCGGCATGGCGGGCGTGGGCGCCTACGCCGCCTCGAAACACGCGATCCTCGGGCTGACGAGGGTGGCGGCGCTGGAGCTCGCGGCGAAGCGGATCCGGGTGAACGCCGTGTGCCCGGGGGCCGTGGACACGCCGATGAGCAACCCGGAGGGCACCGACCCGGACGCGATCGAGGGCCTGTACCGCACGCTGGTGCCGCTCGGCAGGGTCGGGCAGGCGGCGGAGGTCGCGAGGCTCGCGCTCTTCCTGACCGGCGAGGACTCCTCGTACATCACCGGCCAGCCGTTCGTGATCGACGGCGGCTGGCTGGCCGGCGTCAGCCTTTTCTGACGGCTCGTCAGCTATTGACTGGGCGGGCACCCGGTGGAACAGTCGACCACATCCCAATCTGATGGTCCGTCAGGTCGAATCGGGTCGGGCCCGGTCCGACCCCGTCCGGCCCGGAGGCGGAGCAGACGGAACCGATAAGGCGGTGGAACCCCTTGGAATTCGGACTCTTTGTTCAGGGATACCTCGGCAAGCGCGCCGAGACCGACCCGCTCGCCGAGCACAAGGCGCTGATGGAGGAGACCGAGTACGTCATCCAGGCGGACAAGTCCGGGTTCAAGTACGCCTGGGCCTCCGAGCACCACTTCCTGGAGGAGTACTCCCATCTGTCGGCCAACGACGTTTTCCTCGGCTACCTCGCGCACGCCACGGACCGGATCCACCTGGGGTCGGGCATCTTCAACCCGCTGGCCCCGGTCAACCACCCGGTCAAGGTCGCGGAGAAGGTCGCGATGCTCGACCATCTCTCGGAGGGGCGCTTCGAGTTCGGCTCGGGGCGTGGCGCCGGGTCGCACGAGATCCTCGGGTTCATGCCGGGCATCACCGACATGAACCACACCAGGGAGATCTGGGAAGAGACGATCGCGGAGTTCCCGAAGATGTGGTTGCAGGACGAGTACGCGGGGTTCCGGGGCAAGCACTGGTCCCTGCCGCCGCGGAAGGTCCTCCCGAAGCCGTACGGGCCCGCCCACCCGCCGATGTGGTATGCCGCCGGGTCCCCGTCCTCGTACGCCATGGCAGGCAGGAAGGGCCTCGGGGTGCTGGGTTTCAGCGTCCAGAAGGTCTCCGACATGGAATGGGTCCTCGAGTCGTACAAGACGGCCGTCAAGGACGCGAAGGCGGTCGGCGCGTTCGTCAACGACAACGTGATGGTGACGTCGACGGCGATCTGCGCGGAGACGCACGACAAGGCGGTCGAGACCGCGGTCTCCGGCGGCCTCAACTACCTCCAGTCGCTGCTGTTCCGCTACCACGACACCTTCCCGCGCCCGGAGGGCGTCCCGGAGTGGCCCGAGCTGCTGCCGGAGTACACCGCGGAGGTCATCGAGCTGCTGATAGCGGAGGAACTGATGATCTGCGGCGACCCGGGGGAGGTGCTGCGGCAGTGCAAGCGGTGGGAGCAGGCGGGCGCGGACCAGCTGTCCTTCGGGCTGCCGATCGGAGTGTCGTACGAGGACACGATGACGACGATCCGGCTGATCGGGGAGCACGTGATCCCGCAGATCGACACGGATCCGGTCCACCGGACGACGAGGTTCCGGGGGGCTGCGCCGGGGTGAGGCGGGTGCGGGTGCCGCGTGCTGTGCCCCTGCCCGCCCTTCCCGAACCGGGGCAAGCTCCCGGACCCCGCCGGCACCTGGGGCTGCGCCCCCTGGCCCGTGCCCGCCGGCGGTCGTGCCGGGCTCCGTCCGGGGCCGGTACCTCGCTGCGGTGGCCGAGCTCTCTCCCACGGCTTGGCGGCCGTGGGCGGGAGGACCCCGAGCCGCACTGGATGTGCCGCCGCGCGGCAACCCGGCCCGCCGGGCGACTCCAGCCTCGCGGGAGGACCTGCGACGCCCGCCGGGCGTAGGGGGTTCGCGGCCCGGGGCTCGGGCGGAGGCCCGACGGGACGGCAAGTCCCGGCCTTGCCGGGACCACCTCCCACGGCCGCCGGGCCGTAAGGGAGATCGAAGCGCGGGTCCGGGCGGAGCCCGGTTGTGGGAAGGGGCGGGTAGGGGAACGGCCCGCCGCAGGAGCCACCCGCCCCGCCCGCCCCCGAACGCGGACGGCGTCTTCCCGGACCGCCGTCCGTACCGGCCCGGTCGGAGAGCGCACCGCGGTCGCGGCCGGCTGCCGCGTCCTCCGACCGGGCCGTACCACCGCCTGCCCGTCCGGCCGCCTGCCCGCCTCGTCCGCCCGTACAGCGCGGTCGCGGCCGGCCGCCGCGCCCTCCGGCCGGGCCGTACCACCGCCTGCCCGTCCGGCCGCCTCGTCCGCCTCGCCTGCCCGTACAGCGCGGTCGCGGCCCGCCGCCGCGCCCACCCGCACGCAGCCCCACTCCACCCACCCGCGGCAAGCCGCAGAAGGGGACGCCATGCTCGCCCACCTCATCCGCAACGCGACCGTCGTCGACGGCACCGGCGCCCCCGGCTACGCCGCCGACGTCGGCATCGGCGACGACGGCCGTGTCGCCGTCATCGACGAGCCCGGGCACGCCCCCCGGGCGGCGACCGCCGAGGACGCCACCGGACTCGTCCTCGCCCCCGGTTTCGTCGATCCGCACACCCACTACGACGCCCAGTTGTTCTGGGACCCGTACGCCACCCCGTCCCTGAACCACGGTGTCACCACTGTGGCGGGGGGCAACTGCGGCTTCACCCTCGCACCCCTCAACCCCGACCGGCCCGGCGACGCCGACTACACGCGCCGGATGATGTCGAAGGTGGAGGGCATGTCCCTCCTGGCGCTGGAGGAGGGCGCCCCGTGGAACTGGCGCACCTTCGGCGAGTACCTGGACGCCCTCGACGGCCGCACGGCCGTCAACGCCGGCTTCATGGTGGGCCACTGCGCGCTGCGCCGGTATGTGATGGGCGCGGACGCGATCGGCGGGCGGCCGACCCCGGGGCAGCTACGGCAGATGGTGGCGCTCCTCCACGACGCCATGGACGCCGGTGCCTGGGGGCTGTCGACGACCCGTTCCTCGACGCACTCCGACGGCGACGGCAGGCCCGTCGCCTCCCGGCACGCCCTCCCGGACGAACTGCTGGCCCTCTCGAGGGCGGTCGGCGAGCGCGAGGGGACGCAGCTGGAGGCGATCGTCGCCGGCTGCCTCGACCGGTTCGAGGACGACGAGATCGATCTGCTGGTCGAGATGAGCGCCGCCGCGGGCCGGCCGCTGAACTGGAACGTGCTCACCATCGACGCCGCCGTCCCCGAGCGCGTGCCCCGCCAGCTGGTGCCGTCCGAGCGGGCTCGTAAGGCCGGTGGCCGGGTGGTGGCGCTCACCATGCCGATCCTGACGCCGATGAACATGTCGCTGGGCACGTTCTGCGCCCTCAACCTGATCCCCGGCTGGGGCGAGATCCTGTCGCTCCCCGTCCCGCAGCGGATCGCGAAGCTGCGCGACCCGGCCGTGCGCGCCGAGATGCTGCGGCGGGCCGGCTCCAAGGAGGCCGGGGTCTTCCGCCGTCTGGCGCACTTCGGCCGCTACGTCATCGGTGACACGTACACCCCTCGGAACGAGGGTCTGACCGGCCGGGTCGTCCGTGACATCGCCGCCGAGCGGGGCCAGGACCCGTTCCAGTGCCTGGTCGAGATCTGCGCCGACGACGACCTGCGCACCGTCCTGTGGCCGATGCCCGCCGACAACGACCCGGACTCGTGGGCGCTGCGCGCCGAGACATGGCAGCACGAGGACGTACTGCTCGGCGGCTCGGACGCGGGCGCGCACCTGGACCGGATGTGCGGCGCCCCGTACACGACACGCTTCATCGGCGACTGTCTGCGCGGCCGGAAACTGGTCGGGCTGGAGGCGGCGGTGAAGATGCTGACCGACGACCCGGCGCGTCTCTTCGGTCTGCGCGACCGCGGCCGGATCGTCGAGGGCCACCACGCGGACCTCGTCCTCTTCGATCCCGGGCGGATCGACGCGGGCCCGGCGACGCTGGTGCACGACCTGCCGGGCGGCGGCCCGCGCCTCGACGCGAAGGCGATCGGCGTCGTGTCGGTGCGGGTCAACGGCGTGGAGGCGATACGGAACGACGAGGTGACCGGCGCCCTACCGGGCAGGGTGCTCCGCTCGGGCCGGGACACGAGGACGGTGTCGACCCGGTGAAGGAGCGGCTGTTCATCGGCGGTGAGTGGGTCGAGCCGGACGAGGGTCACTACGAGGTGATCGACCCGGCCACGGAGCAGGTCGTCGGTCTCGCCCCGGAGGCGAGCCGCGCCCAGGTCCTCGACGCGGCGGCCGCCGCCCGTGAGGCGTTCGCCGCCTGGTCGGGTACGAGGCCGGAGGAGCGTGCCGCGATCCTGGACCGGGCGGCGACCCTGGTGCAGCGCGACCTGGAGGCGCACACGGACCTGGCGCGGGCCGAGAGCGGAGCGACGACGGCGACCGCGCGCGGGATGCAGGTCGGGGTCGGCGCGGCGCGCTTCCGCCGCTACGCCAGGGGCGCGCTGGAGCCGGTGGAGCAGCCGATCGTCCCGCAGGTCAGCGGCGCGGGCCCGATGGGGAAGGGGGGCGTCCTCGGGGCCGTCGCCGTACGCCGCCCGGTGGGCGTGGTCACCTGCATCACCTCGTACAACAATCCGTGGGCGAACCCGGCGGGCAAGGTGGCACCCGCGCTGGCGATGGGCAACACGGTGGTCGTGAAGCCCGCCCCGCAGGACCCGCTGTCCGTGTACCGGATGGCCGAGGCCCTTCAGGAGGCCGGTGCCCCGCCCGGCACGGTCAACGTGGTGACGGGCTCCGCGGCGGCCGTCGGGGAGGCGGCCGTGGAGTCGGGGGACGTCGACATGGTCAGCTTCACCGGCTCGACGGCGGTGGGGCAGCGGATCGCCGAGGTCTGCGGCCGTGGGATGAAACGCCAGCTGATGGAGCTCGGCGGCAAGGGCGCGGCACTGGTCTTCGACGACGCGGACCTCGGCGCCGCGGTGCGCGGGATCGGTACGACGTTCTCCTTCTACAGCGGCCAGATCTGTACGGCCCCGACGCGGGTGATCGCCCAGCGCGGGGTGTACGACCGGCTGGTGGAGGGCCTCACCGCCTACGCGCGCGCCCTGCGGATCGGCGACCCGGCCGACCCCACGACGGTCGTCGGCCCACTCATCTCGGCGGCGCACCGCGACCGGGTGGAGTCGTACGTGGAGCTGGGGCGCAAGGAGGGGGCCCGCCTGATGACGGGTGGCGGGCGCCCCGCCTACGGCAAGGGCTTCTATGTGGCTCCGGCCCTCTTCGCCGACTGCACGAAGGACATGCGGATCGTGCGGGAGGAGATCTTCGGGCCGGTGGTGGTCGTCGTCCCGTTCGACGAGGAGGAGGAGGGTGTCGCGCTCGCCGGTGACAGCGACTACGGACTGATCGACTACGTCTTCTCCGGCGACACGGCCCGTGCGTTCCGCGTCGCCGGGCGGTTGCGGGCGGGCGGGGTCGGGGTGAACACGGTCGGCAGGAACATGGAGGCACCGTTCGGCGGCTTCCGGCGCAGTGGCGTGGGCCGGGACGTCGGCTCGTACGCACTGCACGCGTACAGCGAGCTCCAGTCGCTGGTCTGGGCGGGCTGAGGGGGCCGCGGCCCTTGTGGTTCCCGGGGCCGTAAAAAAGTACGGGAAAATTTGAAACCGGACAAAACGGGTGTTGCTGCGGTTCTCGCATATCGGAAGGGAGGGTGATTGGCCTCACGATGTACTGTCGGTAACGGCCGTCCATCTTTCAAATAGCCCCCAGGTGGCCGATTCGACCTTGGAATCGAACCCAGGTGCCTTTCCGGTATCCGGATCTCGATCTTCCGGATGTGGAAACCGCAGCGCTTAACGTCCCTTTCATGACTCAGCTCGATGCGCGGCCACAGGCCGGAGACACGGTACGGAGCGCCCCCGACGGGGGTGTCCGCACCAAGGGCCTCGGCGGGAACTCCGTCGGCCTGATGGGCGGAGCCGTCATCGGCGTCTCGACAGTCGCCCCCGTCTACTGCCTGACCTCCACACTCGGTCCGACCGTGTCGGAAGTCGGGCTCCAGATGCCCGCGATCTTCCTGGCGGGCTTCCTGCCCATGCTGCTCGTGGCCTTCGCGTACCGCGAGCTCAACAAGGCGGTGCCGGACTGCGGCACCTCCTTCACCTGGTCGGTGAAGGCATTCGGGCCCCGCATCGGCTGGATGTGCGGCTGGGGCCTGCTGGTGGCCACCGTCGTGGTCCTCTCCAACCTCGCCGGCGTCGCCACGTCGTTCTTCTGGCTCACCGCCGGGGAGATCACGGGCAGTGCGGGCGTCGCCGCCCTCGACGGCAACAAGGCCGTCCACATCCTCACCACGCTCGTGTTCATCGCGGTGGCCACGGCCATCAGCTACCGCGGCATCACCGCGACCAAGTGGGTCCAGTACGCCCTGGTCGGCCTCCAGATCGCCGTCATCGTCATCTTCGCCGCCATGGCGGTCATGAAGTCCGACGAGGTGGCCGGCTCCCTGGACTTCTCCCTGTCCTGGATGAACCCCTTCAGCGTCGAGTCCTTCTCCGCCTTCACCGCCGGACTCTCCCTGTCGATCTTCATCTACTGGGGCTGGGACGCCTGTCTGTCCATCAACGAGGAGAGTGTCGGCAGCGCCCGCACCCCCGGCCGCTCCGCCATGCTCGCCATGGTCGTCATCGTCGCCTCGTACCTGATGGTCGCCATCGCCGTGCAGATGTACGCCGGGATCGGCGAGGAGGGCACCGGCCTCGGCAACCCGGAAACCTCCGACAACGTGTTCGCCGTCCTGGCCGACCCGATCATGGGCTCCGGGCTCGGCGTCCTGCTCTTCGTCGCCGTCCTCGCGTCCGCCGCGGCGAGCCTGCAGACCACCTTCATCCCGGTCGCCCGCACCGCTCTCGCCATGAGCGCGTACGACGCCATGCCGAAGGCGTTCGCCAAGGTCCACCCGCGCTTCAAGACCCCCGGTCTCGCGACCGTGGCCGCGGGCGTCGCCACCGGCGTCTTCTACACCGTGATGAGCCTCGTCAGCGAGAACGTCCTCGTCGACACCATCTACGCCCTCGGCCTGATGATCTGCTTCTACTACTCGATCACGGCCTTCGCCTGTGTCTGGTTCTTCCGCAAGGAGCTGAACCGGTCGACCGCCAACCTGCTCTTCAAGGGCGTGCTGCCCGGCATCGGCGGCCTGATGCTGACCGCCGTCTTCGGCAAGACGCTCTACGACATGTGGGACCCGGCCTACGGCTCCGGCTCCTCCGTCCTCGGCATGGGCTCGGTCTTCGTCATCGGCGTCGGCCTGCTCCTGCTCGGTGTCGTCCTGATGATCGTGATGCAGCGCCGCAGCCCGGCGTTCTTCCGGGGCGAGGTCCTGACGAAGGAGACCCCGGCACTGGAGCTGGCGGACTGACGCCGGCCGACCGGCGGGCGGGCACGGGCCGGAGTGTCGGTGCCCGCCGCACCGGCCGGGGTGTCGGTGCCCGCCGCACGGGCCGGGGTGTCGGTGCCCGCGCGGGGCCGCTCTCCGTCCTACGGTGCGGTCATGCCAGCACCCGGGGGCGGCAGTGCGGCCCCGGCCGCGTTCGCCGCCTGCTGCGTCCTCGCCGGCGGCAACGCGGTCGCCATCCGCTTCAGCAACCGGGAACTCGACCCGCTGTGGGGAGCCGCCCTGCGCTTCGGCGCGGCCGCCGCGGTCCTGCTCGTCATCATGGCCGTCCGACGGCTTCAGTGGCCGCGGGGCCGGGCACTGGCAGGGGCGCTGTTGTTCGGGGCGCTCAACTTCGGGGTCACGTTCTCCCTGGCCTACTACGCCCTGGTGCGTATCCACGCCGGCCTCGCCCAGACGATCCTCGCCCTGGTGCCGCTCGCCGCCCTGCTGCTGTCGGTGGCCCAGCACCAGGAGAGGTTCCGCCTGCGGGCGGCTCTGGGAACGCTGCTCGCCGTCGCGGGCGTCGCCGCCGTGTCCCAGGCCCCGCTCCAGGGGGCGGTCCCGCTGCTGTCGTTCCTCGCCATGCTCGGCGCGGTGCTCTCCTTCGCGGAGGCGACGGTTCTGGTCCACCGGCTGCCGAAGGTCCACCCGGTCACGATGAACGCGATCGGCATGACGGGCGCCGCGGTCCTCCTCTTCGCCGGCTCCCGCGCCGCCGGTGACACATGGACCCTCCCCGAGCGGGCGGCCACCTGGTGGGCCCTGGCGTATGTGGTCCTGGCGGGCTCGGTGGCCGTGTTCGTGCTCTACCTGCTGCTGGTGCGGGCCTGGGGTCCGTCCCGGGCGCCGTACGTCTTCGTCGTCGCTCCGCTCGTCACGATCCTGCTCTCGGCGTGGCTCGACGACGAACCCCTGACGGCGAGCCTGCTCCTGGGCGCACCGCTGATCCTGCTCGGGGTGTACCTGGGGGCGCTGCGCAAGCGCTGACCGGCTCCCGCCGGCGGCCGCGGGCCCCGGGACCTTGCGACCACGGTCGCTCCCAGCGCCGGCAGGCGCTCCACCTCCTCGTCCCCGGGTGCGGTCCGCTCGTCCCGGCCGCGGTCCGTCGGCGCGATGTCCAGCGGGCCCGGTTCTTCGGCGTCCTCGGCTCGGGGACGGTCACGAACACCAGCGCCCGATCAGCGACATTGGCCGCACCGGCTCTCCCGGTGCTCCGCCGCGACGCGGTCATGACCGGCGACGAGGGCCGTATGTACGGCATACGTTGGCCGCATGCGGATCTCGACGACCATCTTCCTCACCGACGAGACGATCGATCCGGTACGGCTCGCCCGCGAACTGGAGCAGCGCGGCTTCGCCGGCCTCTTCGTCCCCGAGCACACGCACATCCCGGTGGAGCGCACCACCCCGTACGCGGCCGGCGGAGACCTCCCACCCGAGTACGGCCGTACCCTTGACCCCTTCGTGGCTCTCGCCCAGGCCGCGACCGTCACCGAACGGCTCGCCCTCGGCACGGGCATCACCCTGGTCGCGCAGCACGACCCGATCGCCCTCGCGAAGCAGATCGCGACCCTGGACCACGTCTCCGGCGGCCGCTTCACGCTGGGCGTCGGCTTCGGCTGGAACGTGGAGGAGGCGGCGGACCACGGGGTCGACTGGGCCTCGCGCCGGGAGCTCGTCCGCGACCGGATGCGCGTGATGCGCGCCCTGTGGGCGCCGGAACCCACCTCGTACACGGGCGACTTCGCCTCCGTCCGAGCCTCGTACGCCCACCCGAAGCCGGCCGGCGGCACCCCGCGCGTCCTGGTCGGCGGCGCGGCCGGCCCGAAGCTGTTCGCCCACATCACGGAGTACGCGTCCGGCTGGATGCCGATCGGCGGCCGCGGCCTCCAGGACTCCGTCCCCCTCCTCCGCGACGCCTGGGAACAGGCCGGCCGCGACCCCGAGTCCCTCCAGATCGTCCCGTACGCCGTCCGGCCCTCCGCGGGGAAGCTGGCGCACTACGCGGACCAGGGCATCGACGAGGTGGTGCTCCAACTCCCCCCGGGGACGGAGCTGGAGGTCCTACGGGCCCTGGACGACTACGCGCAGTATCTGTAGCGGGGCGGCGTCGCCGCGCTGCCGGCCGCGTATGACGCGGCGTGAGACGGCCGCTGTGCGCCTGGACGCGCACGACCCGGGGCGGCGAGCTCCACGGTCCGCCCTGGAGGGAGCCCTCGGCCGCTCGCCGTGCGGGTAGCCACGCGAAGGGCGGCGGGGGCCAATCGGCAGTACGGCCAGTTCGGCAAGTCGTGATAGGCGGGCGGTCGCGCTATGCCGTCCCCGTTGTCACTCACTCGGCGGATGCTGTCACGTGGCGTTTCTCCTCAGCGACGAGCCGATCGGGCCGACCGGTCGTCTGTGACGCAGGCATCGCAGGACTTGCCGGCCGACGCGGTCACTCTCGTCGGCGGGGAGCAGAAGCGGCGGCCGCCCGGCCCCGGCCGTCACGGCAGGGAGCGCAGTGGGGGGTGCTGGGTCGTGATGCCCGGTGGCTGGAGGAGTGGTGGGGGCTCGGGGCCGGGGTCGGGGGTCGGGGTGACGCCGGCGGACGCGGGGTCGAAGCCGGTGGGCCAGCGGGTGTGTTCGCTGACCGCCGCGCCGGTCAGGCGCGTCTCCGTGAGGTCGGCCGTGCTGAGGTCGGTGCCGCGCAGGTCGGCCAGCCGCAGGTCGGCGCGGCGGAAGCAGGCGCCGCCCGCGTCGGCCTTGCGCAGGTTCGCCTCGCGCAGATCGGCCTCGGTGAAGTCGGCGTCCCGCAGATCGGTCTCGACCAGTCCTGCGCCGCGCAGGTCTGCGAGGGCGAGGCGGGCGCGGCGGAAGATCGCCGTCCGGCACTCGGCGTGCCGCAGGACCGCGGAGACGAGGGACGCCTGGGTCAGGTTGGCGTGGTAGAGCCCGGCCGCCTCCATGCAGGCGCGGTCCAGGTTGACCTCGGGCAGCCACAGCCCGTCGCAGTCCGCTCGCCGCAGGTCGGTGACGCTGAGGTTGACCCAGGACTGCTCGCGGTCCCGGCACAGCACACCCAGGCTCGTCAGCGCCACCTGGGCATCCGGGGCGCGGACCTCCAGTGGTGCGACGTCGTTGACGGGCGCGTCCGCCGCCGGTGTGCCCGGAGCGGTGGGAGGCCAGGGCAGGTGCGTGCGCAGATACGCCGCCTGGATGGAGATGACCGCCTCGCGGTCGCGGGCGGAGTGCTCCGCGATCCGCCACAGCGCGTGGAGCCCGCCGATGCGTGTCTCCAGCCTGTCGGTGCCGAGCTGGTCGACGCCCCGGCTGAACCGGTCGGTGACATGGCCTTCCTGGGTGGCGCGCAAACCGTCCTGGTTCACGCGTAGTTGGCCCCAGGTGGCGTACGCGCCGAAGAGCAGGATCATGCCGCCGACGGCCTGCAGGAGTGTCGTACGGACGTCATTGACGGCTTTGAGCCGGTCCTGCGGGGCGAGGCTCCGCCCGGCGAGTTCGTGGTCGACGATCAGACCGGGCAGCAGGACGAGCACGGCGCCCAGAACGGCCACGCCGGCCGTCCCGGTGAGCAGGGCCGCGACCGTACGCCCTCCGAACGGCCCGTCGCGCCAGTGCCGTCGACCGTGTGCCGGTTCCCCCGTCCCCATGGGCAAGGGAGCCTAGGCGCCGTGCATGGAGGCGATCAAGACACGGTCGCGCCGGGGCGCCGGGACCCGGCCACCTTGCGAGGTCCGGGCAGGGATGTCGGGGGCCGCTCGTATGCTCGACGCATGACCGATCACGAGGGTGCACCCGGTTCAGTACGGCCCACCGAGAACGCGATGCGGCGTGCGCTGAAGCGGGCCAGGGACGGCGTCGCGCTCGACGTGGCGGAGGCCGCGGTGTTGTTGCAGGCACGGGGGGCGGACCTGGAGGACCTGACGGCGTCGGCCGCGCGCGTGCGGGACGCGGGTCTGGAGGCTGCCGGGCGCGCCGGGGTCATCACGTACTCGAAGAGCGTGTTCGTGCCGCTCACCCGCCTGTGCAGGGACAAGTGCCACTACTGCACCTTCGCCACCGTCCCCGGCAAGCTGCGCCGGGCCGGGCACGGGATGTTCATGTCGCCGGACGAGGTGCTGGAGATCGCCCGGCGGGGTGCGGAGGCGGGCTGCAAGGAAGCGCTGATCACCCTCGGCGACAAGCCAGAGGACCGCTGGCCCGAGGCCCGCGAGTGGCTGGACTCGCACGGGTACGACGACACGATCGCGTACGTACGGGCCATGTCGATCCGGATCCTGGAGGAGACCGGGCTGCTGCCCCATCTCAATCCGGGGGTGATGTCCTGGACGGACTTCCAGCGGCTGAAGCCGGTCGCGCCGTCGATGGGCATGATGCTGGAGACGACCGCCACCCGGCTGTGGTCACAGCCGGGCGGCCCGCACCACGGCTCGCCCGACAAGGAGCCGGCCGTGCGGCTGCGCGTGCTGGAGGACGCGGGGCGCAGCTCCGTGCCGTTCACGAGCGGGCTGCTGATCGGGATCGGCGAGACGTACGAGGAGCGGGCCGAGTCGCTGTTCGCGCTGCGCCGCGTGTCGCGCGCGTACCACGGCATCCAGGAGCTGATCCTGCAGAACTTCCGCGCCAAGCCGGACACGGCCATGCGCGGCATGCCGGACGCCGAGGTGGACGAGCTCGTCGCCACCGTCGCCGTCGCCCGGCACATCATGGGGCCTTCCGCCTGCCTTCAGGCCCCGCCGAACCTGGTCGACGCCGAGTACGCGCGGCTCATCCGCGCCGGGATCGACGACTGGGGCGGGGTCTCACCGCTCACCCCCGACCACGTCAACCCCGAGCGGCCCTGGCCGCAGATCGACGAGCTTGCCGCGCGGTCCGCCGCCGAAGGATTCGAGCTGCGCGAACGGCTCTGCGTCTACCCGGAGTTCGTACGGCGCGGCGAGCCGTGGCTCGACCCGCGGCTGCTGCCGCACGTGCGGGCGCTCGCCGACGAGGGGACCGGCCTGGCACGCCCCGGCGCCGTCCCGGCCGGCCTGCCGTGGCAGGAGCCCGACGAGGGCTTCACCGCCACCGGCCGCACGGACCTGCACCGGACCATCGACACCGACGGCCGCACCCACGACCGCCGCGACGACTTCGACCACGTCTACGGCGACTGGGACGCGCTCCGTGAGGCCGCCGCGCCCGGCATGGTGCCGCAGCGCATCGACACGGATGTGAAGGCCGCCCTGCGCACGGCCGCCGACGACCCGACGCGCCTCACGGACGACGAGGCGCTCGCCCTCCTCCACGCCGACGGCCCCGCCCTCGACGCGCTCACCCGCGTCGCCGACGAACTGCGGCGCGACGTCGTCGGCGACGATGTGACGTACATCGTCACGCGGAACATCAACTTCACCAACGTCTGCTACACCGGCTGCCGTTTCTGCGCCTTCGCCCAGCGTCGCAGCGACGCCGACGCCTACACGCTCTCGCTCGGCCAGGTCGCGGACCGGGCGGAGCAGGCGTGGGACGTCGGCGCGGTCGAGGTCTGCATGCAGGGCGGCATCCACCCCGACCTGCCCGGCACCGCGTACTTCGACATCGCGCGCGCCGTCAAGACGCGCGTACCGGGCATGCATGTGCACGCCTTCTCGCCGATGGAGGTCGTCAACGGGGCGTCCCGCACCGGGATGTCGATCCGCGAGTGGCTGACGGCGGCGAAGGAGGCCGGTCTGGACTCGATCCCCGGCACCGCCGCGGAGATCCTCGACGACGAGGTCCGCTGGGTCCTCACCAAGGGCAAACTGCCCACCGCCACGTGGATCGAGGTGGTGAAGACCGCGCACGAGCTGGGCATCCGCTCCTCGTCCACGATGATGTACGGGCATGTGGACCAGCCCCGGCACTGGCTCGGCCACTTCCGTACGCTCGCCGCGATCCAGCAGGAGACCGGTGGCTTCACCGAGTTCGTGACGCTCCCCTTCATCCACACGAACGCGCCCGTCTATCTGGCGGGCATCGCCCGGCCGGGCCCGACCGTCCGCGACAACAGGGCGGTCACCGCGATGGCCCGCCTCCTCCTCCACCCGCACATCACCAACATCCAGACCAGCTGGGTGAAGCTCGGCGCGGAGGGCGCGGCGGAGATGCTCCGCTCCGGGGCGAACGACCTCGGGGGCACGCTGATGGAGGAGACCATCTCCCGGATGGCCGGCTCCGGTTACGGCTCGTACCGCTCCGTCCGGGACCTCGCCGCCATCGCCGAGGCCGCCGGCCGTCCGGCGAAGCCGCGCACGACCCTGTACGGCGAGGTGCCGGCAGAGCGGCAGCGGACGGCGAGCGCGTCCGACGGGCATCTGCCGCAGCTGCTGCCGCTGCTGCCGGAGTGACCGGGGAACGCCCGGAGCCCGGGCGGCTCGCCCTCGCGCGCGCCGCCGAGTCCGGACGACGGTCCGCTCACTCCCGCGCTCCTCGCCGCCGCTCCGGACGAACCGCGCGATAGGCGGCGGCTGCTCACGGTTGGCGGCATACCCGTCCGTACTCCGCGAAGAGAGGCCGTACCCCCGCGAGGGGAGGCCGGGCCCGCCGAGCGTCCCCTGAACCCGCCAGGGCCGTTCGATTACAGTGCTGCGCCGGGCGGTGTTCGTTCGGCGACGGCGGGGGGAGGAGCGCGGTGAGCGCAGCAGCCACAGCGGTGTGGGGCCGTGCCGAGCAGCAGGACTTCCGTGCGAGGGTGCGCGGGGCGCTGCTCGGCGGTGCCGTCGGCGACGCACTCGGCGCCGGTGTCGGCGGGCTCACTCTTGAGGAGATCCGCGCGTCCCACGGGGCCGAAGGGCTGACCGACCTCACCCCGGTCAACGGCCGCCGGGGTGCGGTCACCGCCGCCACGCAGCTCACGCTCTTCACCGTCGACGGGCTGATACGGGCGCAGGTCCGGCGCGACACCGGCGCCTGGCATCCGCCGACCGATGTGCACCGCGCGTATCTGCGGTGGGCCGCGACCCAGCGCGACTGGGGGCCCGACGAGCGCCGCAAGGACAACGGCTGGCTCGCCCGCGAGGAGTGGCTCTACAGTCGGCGCAACCCCTCACGGGACACACTCACGGGTCTCGCGGACGAGAACATGGGCACCTTGCAGGCCCCCAAGAACCCGACCGCGCGGGACGCCGGAGCCCTGGTGCGGTCGGCGCCGTTCGGCCTGCTGGTGGGCTGGGAGCCGCAGCTGGTGTGCCAGCTCGCCGTCGAGTGCGCGGCGCAGACGCACGGGCATCCGACCGCGTACCTGTCGGCCGGCGCGTTCGCCGTCATCGTGCACGGGCTGGCCCGGGGGGAGACGCTGGACGGCTCGGTGCAGCGGGCGCTGGCGCAGCTGGCGACCCGGCCGGGGCACCAGCCCGTGACGGACGCGCTCAAGCAGGCGCTCGGAGCCGTACGGCAGGGCATCCCGAGTCCGGCGCGGGTCGCTTCCCTCGGTGAGGCCCACGTCGCGGAGGACGCCCTCGCCGTCGCCGTCTACTGCGCGCTCGTCGGCGAGGACATCCGGCACGGGCTCCGGCTCGCCGTCAACCACGACGGCCCGTCCGAGGTGACGGGCGCGGTCTGCGGTGCGCTGCTGGGGGCGCTGCACGGGGAGACGGCGCTGCCGCCGGCGTGGCTGTGCGAGCTGGAGGGGCGTCCGACGCTGCTGGAGATCGCGGACGACTTCGCGATGGAGATGACGCAGGGCCCGGCGCTGCACAGTCCCACGGCGACGGCCCCGGGATGGCTCCAGCGGTATCCGCGCGGCGCGGCGGAACTGACGTAGAGGGCCGGGGCGCCGGCTGCCGTCCCGCAGGAGGGGCGCGCGGCCCTCGCCCTCGGGCGGCCCTCCCGCAGGAGGGGGCGGCAGTCGCGGAAGGGCGCGTCAGCTGCCCGCGGTCTCCCGTGCGGGCGGGGCCCCGGTAGCGCCGCCCGCACCGGAGCCGCCGGTGTCGTCGCCGGTGATCTCCGCGAGCACCTCGTCATCGCTGCGGGGTGTCCGCCGGCTTGATCCAGCCCATCACGACGTAGAGGGCGAGTGACACCACGAGCGGCACGGACACCTGGGACTGCGGCGGCACACCGCCTTGGACGCGCCAGCTGATCGGGTAGTCGACCAGCCGGAAGGCGACCAGGCCGACGCCCCGGCCGAGCAGCGCCGCGCCCGTCACCTCATCAGTTCACCCGCGTTGACGAGAAGTGACTGGCCTGTGATCGCGCGGGCGCGGTCGGACGCCAGGAACACGGCGGCCTGGGCCACGTCCCGGTCCGTGGCCAGTGAGGGCAGCGCCATCCGCCCTGCGAGCCGCCCGAGCACATCGTCCTCCGCCACTCCCTCGGCGCGGGCGGCGGACCGGACGTACGCCTGCACCGGCGGACCCCACATCCAGCCCGGCAGCACCGTGTTCACCCGGATCCGGTCGGGGCCGAGTTCCCGGGCCAGGGAGTACATCGCGGAGGTGAGTGCGCCCTTGGACGCCGCGTAGGCCGCCTGCCTCACCTGTGAGGGCGCGGCCACCGCCGACTGTGTGCCGATGAACACGACCGAACCGCCGCGCTCCTTGAGCCCCGGCAGGCAGGCGCGCGTCATCCGCAGCGTGCCGAGCAGGTTGACGTCCAGAACGCCCTGCCAGGTTCCGAAGTCCGCGTCCTGGAGGCCGCCGAAGCAGCTGTCCCACGCGGCGACGTGCACCACCGCGTCGATGCGCCCGAAGCGCGCCAGCGCGACCGCCGCCAGGGCCTCGCACTGCGCCTCGTCGGTGATGTCGGTGACCCGGTACGCGGTACGTGTGCCGCCGGGGTCGATCTCGCGGGCCGATTCGGCCAGTCTCGCTTCCGTGCGCGCGCCGAGGACGGCGTTGCCCCCGTCCTCGACGACCGCTGCCGCGACCTGGTGCCCGAGCCCGGCGCCGACGCCGGACACGATCACGGTCCTGCCCTGGAGCAGCATCCGGGACCTCCTGTGTGGCTGGCACATTGTCTGACGGTGCGTCAGAGTAGGTCTGCCCGGCGCAGGAAGGAAGGTCCGGGAAGGGCCCGGGAAGGAAGCGCTCAGGAAGGCAGGACACGGGCGGAGGGGCGCCTGCGGAGCGTCGCGGGCGGAGGGCCGCGGGAGAAGCCGGGAAGGGAGAGGGGAGTACCGTGAGCGAGGACACGCGCAGCGAGGTGTACGCGGAGCTGGCCGCCGTCGGCCCGTACGGGGTGCGCCCCGGCCACGCCCTGATCACCATGGTGGAGCCGCATCCGGGCCACGAGTACGCGTACAACCGCTGGTACGAGGACGACCACTACTACGCGGGCGCCATGGCGATGCCCTGGATGTGCGCCGGACGCCGCTGGGTGGCCATCAGGGACCTTCAGTTGCTGCGCTATCCGCAGACGTCGGCGGTGGCTCAACCGGTGACCGCCGGTTGCTACATCTCGGTCTACTGGATCACCGAGGGCCGCTACGACGACCATATGAAGTGGACGGTCGCCATCAACAGGCGGCTGGGCCGTGACGGACGCGTCCACCAGCAGCGGACCCATGTCTTCACGGCGTTCCAGGACCACGAGGCAACCGTCTACCGCGACGGCGCGGCCGGCCCGCGCGACTACCACGCGCTGGATCATCCGTACGCCGGCCTGGTGGTGCAGGTCATCGACACCGACGGGCCCGCGCAACGGGCTCGGCTGCTGGAGTGGCTGCGCGGGAAGCACCTGCCGGGGAGGCTCGCGGGCTCGTGCGCGGCGATGGTGACCGTCTTCCGGCCCACACCGCTGCCGGGTGACCGGATGGCCCATGTGAAGCAGGTCGAGGGCGTGGACACCCGGCTGACGCTGCTGTGGTTCCTCGAACAGGACCCGAGGGAACGGTGGGAGGACACCTTCACGGGGCTGGACACGGCCGTCGCGGAGTCGGGGCTGGGACGGGTGGAACTGGTGGCACCCTTCGTGCCGACCGTGCCCGGGACCGACCGGTACGTCGACCGGTTGCGGTGAGCCGGGGCGGCTGCCCCCGATCCGGGGTGTGGCCGAGCCCCCTCGGCCGGGACGGCGAACCAGTCGAGAGGGCCCTCGGTACGTATGCCGTGGATCGTGCTGCGGGCGGTGACGTCCTCAGCCGAGCCGGAACGCGCCGTCTCCCACCTCGTTCACGAACGCGTTCCACGAGTCGGGGACGAAGGTGATCGTCGGTCCCGCGGGGACTTTGGAGTCCCGTACGGAAACCGCCTGGACGACGGGGGACCTGACCTCGATGCATGCGCCGTTTCCGGTGGAGTACGAGGACTTCGTCCAGGTCTCCGTCGCGCCCTGAAGGATTGCCATGTTCGCTCCGCTTCCGGCAAGTGGTGTGATCCGAGCCAACGTCTTGCTGGCGTGATCGACGCTACTCGCCAAGTGCGGTCCCCGAGACGGGCGTTCACTCGACCGGATGGCATATTCCATGCTGCTCTTCCGCTGCACGGTGACTATGGTGTACCTTCCCGCCCTTTCGGTCAGGCAGGGTCTCCCTGGGCGTACACCTTGGCGATCTCGGCGATGAACTGCCGGGTCTGGTCCACGTTCAGCGCCTGGGCGCGCAGATGCTCGTACATGACGCTGTACTTCTGCACGTCGTTCGCCTTCTCCAGATACAGGTCGCTGGTCACGCCCTCGATGTAGACGACGCTGGAGTCCGAGGCGTCGGGGAACTCGAGGATCGCGTACTGCCCGTTGATGCCCGGGTGCGCGCCCATCTCGAACGGCAGTACCTGCACGGTGACATGGGGCTCGTGCGACAGCTCCATCAGATGCTCGAGCTGCTCCCGCATCAGCTGCTTGCCGCCCACCTGCCTGCGCAGTGCCGCCTCGTCGATGACCACCCACAGGCGCAGCGGGTGGTCCGTGTCCCTGATCCGCTCCTGGCGGCGGAGCCGGACGCTGACGCGCTTCTCCACGTCGGTCGTCCCGCTCTCCGGCAGCGCACCGGCGATCAGCGCCTCCGCGTACGGCCGTGTCTGCAGCAGGCCGGGGACGACCTGCGGCTCGTACACCCGCAGGCTGGCCGCGTCGGTCTCCAGCCCGATGTAGACGCTGTACGGGATGTCGCCGAAGGCGTGCCACCAGCCCTGCTGGCGCGAGTCCTTCGCCATCTGCATCAGCGAATCGACGATCCGGTGGTCCTCGACCTCGTACACCCCGCACAGGTCGCGCACATCGCGCTGGCTGATGGAGCGTCGGCCGTTCTCGAGGCGGCTGATCTTGGACTGGGAGACCAGCAGGCGCTCCGCCACCTCCTCGGCCGTCATGCCTTTCATCTCCCGGAGCCGACGCAGCTCCTGCCCCAATCGGCGTCTCCTGACGGTGGGATTGACGTTGGACGCCACGGAAACTGCACCTCCGGCTGGGTAGCTGTGCGTATCTACTGCTGAGCACATTGCCACCAATGGTGGTCGCCGCGCTGCGAAATGGCCACACACGCGAAGGCGGCGGCTGCGGTGGGGTGCCGGTGCGACGGGCTGCGGCTGCAGGACCGCGTACGGCTGTGGGTGCCCTCTGCGGGTGCACGATTGCGTACGGCTGCGGCTGCACGACCGCGTACGGCTGCGGCTGTGCGGCCTCAGCCGCGAGGCCGGGGCGCGCACGGTCGGGTCGCGCGGTGTGGCCGCCCACGCGAAAGCGCGAGGCAGCGGTGTGGCTGCCTCGCGCTTTCGTGTCGCGGCTCCCGGACCGGTCCGCCGGGGACAGCGGTGCGGCGGTGCGGCGGTTCTGCGGTGGTGCGGTTCTGCGGTGGTGGTGCGGTGGTGCGGCGATGATGCCGGTACGGCAGCGGCGCGGTGGTCCGGCAGCGGTGCGGTGCTGCTTGCCGGTACCGCGCTCAGTGCGCGGCGACGCGTGCGGCCAGGCTGCTGCTGCCGCGTCGCGGCTGCATCGGTACCGGACCCGGCTGGCGGCCACCGGGGGCCGTCGGCTGGCTGCGTCGCGGCTGGGCTGCCGCACCGTTCTGGACGTCCATCACCGCGTGCGCGACGAGGCCGCCCATCGGGTCGTGCCTGATGAGGTCCCGCAGACGGGACCGCGAGGAACGCCCTTCGTTGCCCGGGTACAGGTGCTTGCCGAGTCCGACCGCGTGGGCCAGCGCGGCGAGCGCCGCGGTCCGCGGGTCCGGCGGTACACCGGTGCGGATCGCACTGTCCAGCCGGGCCCTGATGTCCCGGCTGATCGCCGTCTCCGTCGCCTGGTAGCGAGTCGTCGGCAGCACTCCGCACATCTGGCCCGCCACGGCATGCACCATGCCGCACCGCTCCAGATGCGAGAGGTAAATCTGGCGCAGCCCCAGCCGGGGCCCGCCGATCCAGTGGACGGCCCGGACCGGGCTGCCGCGTCTGCGCAGCAGCTCCAGTGCGGAGTCCAAGGTCGGATCTCCTGTCGGCCGTGGCATCACCACGGCGATACGATCCCCGTCTGGGGCTATCCGTCCTGCCAGAGCCAGCTCTACTAGCTGTGCCCCGGCCAGGCCGAGGTCGAGCGACTGCGGCTGCGCTGTGGTACCCGTTGCCGGGTCCAGAGCGAGCAGCAGAAGCTCCTCCGGAAGTGTTCTGCGGCTCCTGGCCATCCATGCCTCCCCGCGTGGATGAATGACAGGGTGACCCCTCTCACATTGGTCTGTCGAGGGCGCCTGGGCGCTTTGTTAGGGAACCGATAGGTATGTCGTTCTCGTCTAGCACCGGAGCCCAGTGCCCACACAGGACACTGGTAGATGGTTCGGACACGATGGACCGGCGGCCTGCCGCCGGTTCGCGGCGTTCGTGCGCAGACATACGCACGGGGCGTGGCACATGACTCATGGAGGAGGCACGGTGGCGGGCGAGTCCCCCGACAAGTCGGAGCAGCGGAAGTCGTCGGGGGAGACGACTCACGAGGAGCGCGACCCGCGTCTCACGGTGTTCCGTCAGGCCGCACACGAGTCCGGTTCTGACCGTGACACCTCCTCGTCATCGTCCACGGCGTCCACGGCGTCCACGGCGTCCTCGCCGGCGGCGGACGGCGACACCGCCCCTGAGGCCCCGCCCGCAGGGGAGCGGGAGGCCGCCGCCCCCACGGGCAATGACGCGCGTCTGCGCGCGGCGGTTGCCGCCTGGGTGGCGACGGACGGCGACGACGGGTCGGGCGGCGAGCCCGCCGACGGGCCCGCCCCGGACGCGGGGGACTCCACGGAATCCACGGAACCTCGCCCGGGGTCGGACGCCGATTCCACGGACGTGACGCCGACCTCCGACGCCGACGCTTCCGCGGACCCGGCTCCGGACCCGGCTCCGGGCGCGGACTCCGCCGACGGTGCCGACGCGGACGCCGACAGGGACGCGCCGGACACCGCGGAGGAGTCCACCCCCACGGCCACGGAGGGCGGCACGACGGCCACGGGCGGCGCGAGCCCGTCCCCCGGCGCCGGACGGGGGGCGGAGAGAACCACGCCCGCCTCCGCGCCTGCGGACGCATCGGCGGACGTGCCGGCGGACGTCCGCTCGAAGCCGGCGGCCGCCGGCAGCGCTGCGGGGAGCTCCACGGGCAAGGCCGCGAAGGGCCCGGCAGAGGACACCACGCGGGGCACCACGAGGACCACCGCGGGCGGTGCCGTGCAGAAAGCTTCCACCGACGGTGGTGGCGCCTCCGCCTCCGCCCTCACCCCCGCCCCCGTTTCTTCGAGCAGTGCGGATGCAAAGAGCGAAGGTCGCGTCGATCAGCCGACGACGGTGTTCAAGGCGCTACGGCGACCTCCCGTGGATCAGCCGACCACCGCGCTCAAGATGCCCTCGCCGCCCCCCAAGGCCGAACCGCAGCCGCAGCCGCAGCCGCAGCCGCAGTCGCAGTCGAAGCCGGAGTCGAAGCCGCGTCCCGAGCGGGAGGTCGACGCCGAGCGCCGCAGCACCTTCGTACCGCTGCGCCGGGACGATGTACGCCCCGCACCGGCCGTGCCCGCCGGCTCCGCCGTGCCCGCAACGTCCCTGCCGCCCGCGGCGGAGCCTGCCGCGTCCCTCGGTGAGGCCGAGCGGACCCGGCAGCAGCCGATGCCCCCGTTGCCGCCGCTCGACCTGCTCGCCGAGCTGACGAACACCCCGCCGCCGCCCGAGACGCCGGTCCGCACGGCCGTCCGGCGGGTGAAGATCTGGACGCCGCTGGTCCTGCTCCTGCTGATCGTCTTCGCGGTCGTACAGCTCGTGCGGCCGCTGCCGGACCCCACGTTGGCGCTCACCGCCGAGGAGTCGTACACCTTCGAAGGCGGGAAGCTCGAGCTGCCGTGGCCGTCGGAGGGCCAGGGCGCGGTGGAGGTCGTCGGCGTCGGCAGCCTCGGTAGCTACGGGGCCCAGAAGCCCGCGCCCATCGCGAGCGTCGCCAAGACGATGACGGCGTACGTGATCCTCAGAGACCACCCGCTCAAGGGCAAGCAGGTCGGCCCGAAGATCACCGTCGACAAGACGGCGGAGGAGGAGTCGAAGGCGAAGAGCGAGTCGACGGCTCCCATCAAGGAGGGGCAGCAGTTCACCGAGAAGCAGATGCTGCAGCTGCTGATGATCCCCTCCGGGAACAACGCGGCCCGTCTGTTGGCCCGCTGGGACGCCGGATCCGTGGAGGCGTTCGTCAAGAAGATGAACGACGCCGCCAAGGATCTCGGCATGACGAACAGCACCTACACCGACCCGAGCGGTCTCAAGTCGAGCACCGTCTCCACCCCGCTGGACCAGATCAAGCTGGGCAAGGCGGTCATGGAGAACGACGTGTTCCGGGAGATCGTCAACATGACGCAGGCCGAGATCCCGGGCATCGACGGGAAGATCCGCAACAACAACGACCGCGCTCTGCTGATGGACGGCGTCGGCGGTATCAAGACCGGTTCCTCCACCCCGGCGGGCGGCAATCTGCTCTGGTCCGCCAACGCCCTCGTGGACGGTGAGATCCGCCGCATCATCGGGATGGTGATGGGCGCGAAGGACGCTCCCCAGCTCTGGCAGAAGCTGGAGCTGGCGATCGACTACAGCATCGCCCTGATCCCGCCGGCACAGGAGGCCGTCACCTCCGCGACGGTCGTCAAGAAGGGCGATGTCGTCGGCCACGTCGACGACGGCCTCGGTGGCCGTACGCCGGTCGTCGCCACCAAGGACCTGAAGGCCGTGGGCTGGTCGGGACTCGACGTGAAGATCGAGATCGCCCAGAACGGCAAGGCGGTCCCGCACTCCGCCAGGGCGGGCACGGTCGTCGGACAGGTGTCCGTCGGTGAGGGCGTGGGCAAGGTCAGCGCACCTGTCACCCTGCAGCGGGACCTCGCTGAGCCGGGCGTCGGGGCGAAGATCACCCGCCTCGGCTGACCGGCGCGGGGGGGGGGGGGGGGGGGGGGGCGCCCCCCCCCGCGGGGGGGGGGGGCCCCGGGGGGGGGGGGCGGGGGGGGATTTAGAATAAACAGGGGGGGGGGGGCGGGGGGGGCGGGCGGGACGCCCGCGCGCCGGCGTCCCGGGGCAACTCGGGGGGCCGGTACGGCGTCTTGTACGTGAACAGGGGCATGGACGAGGGGCGGACGGGCGCGGCCGCGCCGGAGACATCGGCAGCCGGCAGGAACAGGACGGGGAGAGCCGCAGTGACCACCGCTGAGCCGAAACGGGCGGACGGCAGCAGCGCCGACGCCGGCGGCACTGTAGGCACAGGTCCGCGAATACTGCTCCCCGCGCAGGCGTCGCCACCGTCGTTGCCCTCGCCGGCTCCGGCATCGTCGCCGGCACCGACGTCGAGGCCAGCGCCCCCGCCCGACCCGGCTGACCCGCCCTCCCGGCTCGCGGTCGTCCGCCGTCGTCTCGCCCGCCACCCCGTCGCCCTGGCTGCGGCCGCCGCCGCGTTCGTCCACCTTCTCTGGTTCTTCTTCCTCGCGAACAGCGGCGGCGACATCGCGGCCCAGGACGCCTGGGCCGAGTTCGTCGGCCGGCATCCGGACTCGGCGTACAACCTGGCCTGGTACGGCGGGATGCACCCCGTCTCGTACAGCGTGGTCTCCCCGTACGTGATGTCGCTCATCGGCGTACGGACGACCATGATGCTCGCGGGCACGGTGTCGGCCGCCCTGACGGCGTTGATGCTGGTGAGGGTGCGGGCCGTGCGCAATCCCGTGGCCTGCTCGCTCGTCGGGGTCTTCGCGTTCCTGTGCAACGCGCTCTCCGGCCGGGTCACCTTCGGTCTCGGCATGATGTTCGCGCTCGGCGCGGTCGGAGCCGTCTTCTGCTGGCCGCACCGCTGGCGTCGCAACCGCTGGGCGAAGGCGGCCGTGGCCGCGCCGCTCGCCGGACTCGCCACCGCGGCCAGCCCGGTCGCCGGTCTGTTCCTCGGGGTCGTCGCCGCCGCGCTGTTCCTCAACGGGCGTCGCCCCGGCGCCTATGCGGTCGGCCTCACGCCGGTGCTGGTGGTGGCCCTGTCCGCCTGGCTGTTCCCGTTCTCCGGCACGCAGCCCATGTCGCTTCTGTCGACATCGCTTCCGTTCCTCTACGGGGTCCTCGTCTTCCTCCTCGTACCGAAGGACTGGCGCACGGTGCGCGCCGGCGCGGCGGTGTACGCGTTCGGCACGCTGCTGACCTGGGCGGTCGACTCGCAGATCGGGTCGAACGTGTCACGGCTGCCGATGCTCTTCGCCGGCGTGGTGCTGCTCGCCGCCCTGCCGTACACGGTGCCGCGCTCGCGCAAGTGGTACGCCGTCGTGCTCGCGGTCGTGGGCCTGAACGTCTGGATCGGCTACAAGGGCGTGGACGACATCGTCCGCACGGCCCCGACGGCTTCGTGGAACCGCGAGCTCGCGCCGCTGGTCGACCGGCTCCAGCAGGTGGGCGCCGAGCGTGGCCGGGTCGAGGTCGTCCCGGCGAGCAGCCACCGTGAGGCATCGGCGCTCGCGCCGTACGTCAACCTCGCCCGCGGTTGGAACAGGCAGGCCGACATGAAGCGCAACCCGATCTTCTACGACAAGGAGAACCCCCTCACCTCGGCGCGTTACCACGCATGGCTGCACCGCTGGGCCGTCCACTACGTGGTGCTGCCGACGGGGGCGCCCGACTCCAGCGGGGCCGAGCAGGAGGCGGAGCTCGTACGGGCCGGCCAGCCCTATCTGACCCGTGTCTGGGGCGACGCCAACTGGCAGTTGTTCGCGGTGGAGGACCCGACGCAGATGGCCGACCCGCCGGCGACCGTTGACCACGCGGGCGCCGGGGAGATGACCATCCGGGTGCAGAACGCGGGCCGGGTGCTGATCCGCGTCCCCTACTCGCCGTGGCTCAGCCTCGTCGACACGGACGGCAAGGGCGTCGAAGGGCCGTACGAGACGCCGGAGTCGCAGGCGCGGGATGACGGGCAGAAGGAGTACGTCAACCCCAACGGCTGCCTGCTGAAGGCGGAGGAGGACGCGGAGGGCGACGAGTGGACCGAGCTCCTCGCCCCGCGGCCGGGCACCTACCGGCTTGCCGCTCCGTACCAAGTCCCGCGCGGAACCCCCTGCCCTGACGAGCTGCGCTAGATTGTCGGTCCCTTACCGGGGTTAACACCTATCTCGACCCGTGCTGCTCGTGCATAGTGGACGCGCTCGGCGTACTGATCGGTCGGTCCACTGTGCAGGTGCGAATCCATGGCGTGCGAACAATGCGATGACAAGACGCGGCGCGGTGTCAACCGCCGTCCCGGCAGCGCGATCCGACGCGGTTCCGGCTGCCTGCGGGACTTCACCGACCGGCGCGGCGGCGCCGTCGCCGACCACGAACCCGACAACGCCCCCGACAACGCCCCCGACCTCTTCGCCGTCGCCGGAGCGCGGCCCGGTACGGCCTGCCCGGTATGCGGCTCGGCGGGCGGCCCGGCGGGCGGCAAGGCAGGCGGCCCGGTGACGCGGCGTCCGCGTGGCGGAGCACTCCTGCTGGCGGGGACGGTGGCGGTCGCCGTGCTGGTGTCGACCCTGTCGGCCTGCGGGCCGTACGGCGGCGCCTCGGAAGCGTCCGACGCGTCCGACGGCCGTTCCGGCGAGCGAGGCGCGGCCGACGACATCGGAGACCTGGGCGGCGCGCCCCGGCGTATCGACCCGGCGGACCCGCCCGGCGCACCCGCCGCCTCCCCGGACCGCGCCACGCCCAAGCCGCCGGCGAAGGCCGAGCCGCCCGGTGACGCCCGGAGCCCCTCGTACTCGGCGTGGGCGGGCCCCGGTTGCACGGGTGGCGGTCTGTACCGCGAGAACGGCCGCTTCGCCGACGGCGACGCCGGCTGGTACACCGTCGGCTCCGGCGGCCACCTCGGCGACGGCTGCGACGGCAGTTTCACGGCGGTCCCGATGTCCGGGAGCCGTACCGAGGACGGCGGCTCCACGGTCGTCTGGTCCTGGTACGTCGGCAGCGGCTACCCCACCTGCTCGGTCGCCGTCGTCGTCCCGGACAGCGGACGCGACCGGGACGTGGCGGGTGAGCCGACGTCGTACAACGTCCTGTCGGACCCCGACGACCCGGACAGCGTGGTGAAGGTCTTCGAGGTCGACCAGACGCGGCTGCGGGGCAGCGGCGTGGTCGTCGAGAAGGTGCCCGTCCACGACCAGCGGCTGACGGTCCAACTCGTCGACAGGGGACGGGGCCAGGGGGACGCACACCACGCGGCGGCCCAGATGCGGGCGGAGTGCCGCACCTGACCGCCCGGTGGACCGGTGCCCGATGTCCACCTGCCCGCACCGGCGGCAGCGGACCTGCTGCATAGTGTCCGTCATGGTTTGCGAGGGATGCATTCGCACGTCACGTACGTGCGAGAAGTGCGCGGTGCCCACCACCCGGACACCGGGTCGTCATCGGGCGCCGGCGCGCCCGAGGGTGCTGTTGATCGCGGGCGCCGCCCTCGCGGCGGGTGCGCTGTTCACGGGTGCGGCCCTGCTGATCGGTGGCGACAGCGGCGACGCCGTGGGCGAGCCCGCCGTCCCGGGGGCCGGACTCGAGGTCGGCGGCCGCCCCGACCTGATCACCTCTACGGATGTGGGGGCGGACCCGGGCAGCGCCGCCCCGGCGAGCGCCGTGTCCGACCGGTCCGGCCCCGCCACCCGGTCGGCATCGGCCCCGTCGCCGACCGCTACGACGGCTGCCTCGCCGAGCAGTTCGCCGACCGCGCCGCGCCCCCTGCAGCCCTCCGCGTCGTCGTCCCCGACGGAGGCGCCGGCCGCGACCGAGGACTCCTCCTCCGACGGGTGGCGGGACCGGGGCAACTGCCCCGAGGGCTCGGGCGACGGCGACCGCCGCGGCGGCCCCGCCTGCTGGTGACCGCCACGCCCGGCCCCCGCGCCGCCTGACGCCCCGCCTGCTGGTGACCGCCACGCCCTGCCGTCGCGCCGCCTGATGCCCCGCCCGCGCCGCAGCCGCTCGTGTGACCTGCGTCTCCGCGTGTCCGGTCGGGGTCCAGGGGTTCCGTACGCCTCGCCGCCGCGCGCTGCTACTTGCGGTTACGCCCGGCTCCGCGCCGGACGGCGGGCGGCGCGCGCCGGTGCACGTGAACCGGCGGGCGTCCGCCTTCCCGGAGATCCGGTCCGTGTGACGGATAGCACTACAGCTGCCGCAACGCGACGGGCACCGACGCGTCAGGCATGTGCCTGACGCAGCTCTCCGCGACCTCCTGACGCCCGGGGCGGGCGCGCCGAGTGGGCCGAACCAACGCGCCTTCTCCTCCTCGGGAGGGCGGAAGGTCCTAGAAGGGGGATGTGACCAACCCGAACAGCACGGCGCCGAAGAACGCCTCGCCCCAACCCGTCCGGTCGGCCAGTATGTCCCCCACGCCTGCCAGCCGGACGCTGCACACGACGGTGACACCCGTGGCCAGAAGGAAGATGCCGACGCTCCAGCCCAACGGCCGGAGCTCGTCCAGGAATGCGGGCACGGCGACCTTTTATGCGGTACGGAGAGGCGGCTGTGTCGAGCGGCTGCCCCGGCCCGGGGCCGAGCATGTCCTCCCGCTTCGCCGTGGGGTTCCTCCCGCCGGTCAGCGTAGTGACGCGATGGGTCCGGACGCGGGTGCGGCACGGTCCGGCGGGCGAGCCGTGGACCACCGCCCCCGAGAGTGACGGTGCCGGCTTCGTCGGCCCGGTCGGCGAGTTCCGCATGCCGTTGTGCGCGAGGGCCTCCTGATGACCGACAGGGAGAGGGCATGCCGACACGGTCGGCAGCCGGCCTCGCCGCCACCGGAGGGAGGACGCAGGCCGCTCCGTGGCCGAAGAGTGCCCCGAGTGCTCCTGTGCGTTGCGGGGCGGTTCGGGCAGTCCGGGCGGCTCGGGTAGTCCGGGTAGTCCGGGCAGTCCGGGCAGTCCGGGCGGCTCGGGTAGTCCGGGCAGTTCGGGCAGTTCAGGTAGTGCAGGTAGTGCAGGCAGTGCGTGCAGGTCGGCGCTCCGGCCGGCGGCGGCAGGGACGAAGGCAGGGCCATCGACGACGCCGGTTCCGATACGGGCATCGAGGTCATGGGCCCGCCCGTTCCGAAGGGCACGGACGGCGTTCCGCTCAGTACGATGAACTGTTCCAGCGTCAGGTGCGCCGGGCCGCAGACGACGGAGGGAGACGGCATGACGGGCCAGAACCGGGGCGGCGGCCCTCGGCCATCCCGCCGGCGAGGCCAAGGCGAACTGGAGGGGCAGGTACTGGCTGCCCTGCGGGAGGCGCCCGGGCCGGTGAACACCGCGTGGGTGCAGGAGCGGCTCGGCGGCGATCTCGCGTACACCACGGTCATCACCATCCTGACGCGGCTGCATGTCAAAGGAGCCGTCTCCCGCGAGCGCGCGGGCCGGTCCTTCGCGTGGACGCCGACCGCGGACGAGGCCGGGCTCGCCGCCCTGCGGATGCGGAAGGTGCTGGACGCGGAGACGAACCGGGAAGCGGTCCTCGCCAGTTTCGTGACCGCGCTGCCCCCCGGCGACGAGCAGTTGCTGCGTGACCTGCTGGCTCAAGCGGCCGAGGAAGGGGAAGGCTGACCGCATGGGGGTCTTCGTCTTCCTTCCGCTCGTCCTGCCCTTGAGCGCATGGCCCGTCGCGCGGCTGGCCGAACAGCATCTGCACCCGCGGGCCGCCACCTGGCTGCTCTCCGCGGTCGCCGGGGTGCTCGCCGTGTGCAGCACCCTGTGCCTCGCGCTGCTCGTCGTGGTGGGCACCGCGCAGTTGCCCGGAAATCCACTGCCCGACGGCTGGTCCGACCCGGAAGTGCGGGAGGCGGTGCCGTACGACGAGGTCGCGGGCAAGGCCGCCATTCCGGCGTTGCTGGTCGTGCTCGCGTCGTGCTGCAGAGCTGCCTGGCGGCACCACCGGGTACGGCAGCGGGCGGCACGGGCGCTCTCCACCCTGCCGTCGCGGTCCGTGGCGGTGCTGCCTGACCGCACGCCGTACGCGTACGCCCTGCCCGGCAGGCGCCGGGACCGGGGCAGGGTCGTCGTCACCACCGGGATGCTGGCCGGTCTGAGTGGGCCGGAGCGCCGGGCGTTGTTCGCGCACGAGCGGGCCCATCTCGCCGGTCGCCATGACCGGTTCCTGCTGACGGTGCAGCTGGCCGCGCGGGCCAATCCGTTTCTGCGGCCCTTGCGTACCGCGGTGGCGTACACGGCGGAGCGGTGGGCGGACGAGGAGGCTGCCGCAACGGTGGGAAGCCGGCGCGTCGTGGCCCGCGCGATCGGCAAGGCCGGTCTGATCACGCGCGGGGCGCCCGTCGCGACGCTCGCGGGATTCGCCGACGCGGGACCCGTCCCGCGCAGGGTGGCGGCCCTGCTGGAGCCGGCACCGGCGGCACACGTCTGGCCGCCTCTGTCGACCACGGTCGGCCTTGCCGCGTGGGGCGCCGCGGCCGGTACGACGGTCTCCGCCCTGTCGTCGGCGAACTCGGCGGTCACCTTGTTCTTCATCCTGAAAGCGGCCACCCCGCTGTAGTCCGCCGTGCGCCTGCGCTGCAACCGCGGCGTCTCGTGCCGGCGCCAGGGACCGCGCAGGCACCCGAGAGCCTGAAGCCCCGTCACCGGCCCGGCCCTTGCCTCGGCGCCGGGCCGTGGCCCGGCCCCGTCACCCGGCCCGGTGGCCGGGCGACGGTGTCATGGGGCGGGGTGTGCCGATTCCTGCGGGCCGGGCCCGTGGGCCGCAGGGCGGGGGTCAGGCCGGCAGCCGCCTCAGAGGTCGAACTCGTGCGGAGGGAGGTCGAGGGTGTAGCAGGCTTCGCGGACGACGGCCTGCTCGGTCTTGTCGAAGTCGCCGTCGGCGCCGCCGATGACGATGCCGATCTGGATGACGGCGCGCGCCTCGGCAGGCTTCTTCTTCGCCTTGGCGATCTCCTGCATGACGCTGACCTTGCCGAAGTCGAAGTCGGCGGTGAGCTTGTCGAGGTTGTCGTCGAAGCGGCGCTGGAGGTCGTCTGCGGGGAAGTTCTGCAGCACCTCGTTGCCGGCGATCAGCTCCGCCACGCGGCGCCGCTCGGAGGGGTCGATAGTGCCGTCGGCGGCGGCGACCAGGGCGCACATCGCCATGGAGGCGTCGCGGAACGCACCGCTCTTCAGGTCGTTCTTCTTTGCCACGAGCTGGGTCTGCATCGTCGATGCGGATTCCTTGATGCGGTCCCACAGGGCCATGAGAACTCCGTATGCGTCAGGGCGGGTCCGGTCCGGACCGGGGGCCGGTCCGGACCCGCATTTTCTTTTACAGTCCTGTAGAAGCTATCAGGGTCGGTAACGGCGTCTCAGCCTTCGTCGCCCTCGTCCTCGTCGCCTTCCATGAAGTCGCCGATCTCGTCGACGGCTTCGGCCGCGACCATTCCGCCGACGACGCCGACCGCGAGACCGGCGGCGCCGGCCGCGACGACGGTCCCCACGCCGGGGCCGGACCGGTGCCCGTGCCCCTCGCCGTGATGCGTGTCGCCGTGCCCGTACAAGGAGTGGCTCCCGTAGCCGGAGCGGTGTTCGACGAGGTGGCGCACCCAGCCGTCCACCTCGGCGTTCCAGTCGGTGTACTCGACGTCGTGCCGGCTGACGGTGAAGCGGGTCAGTGCGTCGTGGCCGCCCGTGAGCAGCCCGCCGCGCTTGTCGGCCTCCAGGACGACCTCCATGCCGCCGGGAGTGGCGAGGAAGGTCACCTCGATCTCGTTGACGGCCTGGGCGTACTGCGGAGCGGGGGTGAGCTCGATCTCCTGGTAGAAGGGCAGCTGCTGCCCGGTGCCACCGATGCGGCCGTACTCGAGGTCCGCGGACCTGAAGCCGAAGCCGGTCTGCCCGAACGCCTCCAGGATCGCCTCCTGGACGGGCAGGGGCCGCACGGAGAAGGGGTCGAGGTCGCCCTTGTCCTTGGCGCCGGCGACCCCGAGCTCGGTGCGGACGCCGAGGACGATGCCGAGCGGCTGACCGTGCAGCACGCTGATCGGGGTCTCCCACGGCAGGGTCACCGTGAACGGCACGCCGCGCTCTTCGCCTTCGGCGAGACGGAAGCCGCCCCCGACGGTGAACCGTTCGAAGACGACGGTGCCGTCGTGCTCCCCGTCGTCCGTCTCCGCCTCCACGCGGGCCACCAGTTCCAGCGTGATGTGCTCGATGCCGAAGTCGGTGTTGCCGCCTTTGAGGTGGACTTCTCCGGTGAGGCTGCCTCCGGGCGGCACGGCCCCGGATGTCAGGACCGTGTCCACGGCCGGGCCGCCGACGCCGATCGAGCCGAGCAGGCGTTTGAACACCATCGTGGCGTTCACTCCTTCGTGATGCTTGCGGTGCCTACGTGTTGCCGCCGCCGTCCTTCACGGGGTGGCGGCCGGGTGACTACTTCGCCGCCTCCAGGGTGGCCAGCGCCTGGGCCCAGCGGACGTACTTGAGGTCGGCGAGGTCGGCTACGGTCTCGACGCCGAACGCCTCCTTCAGGAGCTCGCCGTCCCGGTCCGACACCCCCTTCAGGGCGGCGACCGGCGCGGCGAGCACCTCGGCGAGCGGCTTGTCCGACCATGCCTTGTCCAGCACCCTGTTCAGATCGATCGACGTCACGGCGAACCTCCTGTGAAAGACGCATCTTCTACGTGCCTGTAGAACGTGCCTGTAGAAGCATAGGGGTGTGTGTGCCTCACAAGGAGTGAAACCCGGCCCTTTGTGGGCGCGTTCCGTCTTGAAACAGCCCCTGGGCATGCGGGTGGCGTCCCGGGCGGCTCCGCAGAAGTGTGGGCGGCGTCATGTCACCCTGTTTGCCATTCCTTTACAGTGGGCGTAGAAGCCGGTGCCGCGGTGCTTCGGCGACCCCCTGTTTGCGAAGGAGTAACGGACCCCCGATGGGTGAACCTCCCAGTACCGGCCGTGCCGCCGCCTGCCGACGCCGTGTGAGCGAGGGAGCGGGGTTGGCACGGTGACCGAGATCCTGCTGCTCCTGCTCGCCCTGGCACTGACGCTGGCCTGCGCACTGTTCGTCGCGGCGGAGTTCTCACTCACCACCGTCGAGCGCGGTGAGCTGGAGCGTGCCGTCGAGGCCGGGGAGCGCGGCGCCGACAGCGCCCTCCAGGCCGTGCGGCAGCTCACCTTCCAGCTCTCCGGTGCCCAGCTCGGCATCACCGTCACCTCCCTGGTGATCGGCATGCTGGCCGAGCCGTCGATCGCCGCGCTGCTGCGCGGCCCGCTCGCAGCCGCCGGCCTCGGGGCGGCGGCCTCGTCCGTCGCCACCGTGCTCGGCGTGGTCGTCTCCACCGTGGTTCTGATGGTGATCGGTGAGCTGGTGCCCAAGAACTGGGCCATCTCGCATCCCCTTGCCGTGGCCAAGGTGGTCGCCGCTCCACAGCGGGGGTTCACCACCGCCTTCGGGCCGTTCATCCGGCATCTCAACAGCACGGCGAACCGGTTCGTCCGTCGCGTCGGACTGGAGCCGGCCGAGGAACTGGCCTTTGCCCGCACCCCGGAAGAGCTCGTGGCGCTGGCCCAGCACTCCGCGCGTGAGGGCGCGATCGAGGAGGACTCCGCCGAGCTCTTCGTACGGACGCTCCACCTCGGCGAGTTGACCGCCGAGAACGTGATGACCCCGCGCGTGGACGTCATCGCGCTCGAAGCACACGCCACGGCCGCCGACGCGGCCAACCTCACCTTCGCGACCGGCCTGTCCCGCTTCCCCGTCTACCGCGACAGCCTCGACGAGGTCGTCGGTACGGTCCACATCCGGGACGTCCTCGTTCTCGCTCCCGAGCAGCGCGCGACGACACCGGTGCTGTCGCTGGCGACCGCGCCCCTGGTGGTGCCGGACAGCCTGCCGGCCGACCGCCTGCTGGAGCGGATGCGGGCCGAGCGGACGATGGCCGTGGTCATCGACGAGTACGGCGGCACGGCCGGAGTCGCCACGGTCGAGGACATCGTCGAGGAGGTCGTCGGCGAGGTACGCGACGAGCACGACCCGCTGGAGATCCCCGACCTGCTGCTCACTCCGCCGACGGTCGACGGCCGCTCCTCCTGGGAAGCCGACGGCAGCGTGCGCATGGACCAGCTCGCCGGCATAGGACTCGTCGCGCCGGACGGTCCGTACGAGACCGTGGCGGGTCTGATCGCCACGCGCCTTGCCCGTATCCCCGTCGAGGGAGACACGCTCGAAGTGGCCGGCTGGCGCCTCGACGTTCTGGACGTCGAGCACCACCGGGCCGACCGGGTGCGGATCACCGAACCCGCCCGCATCACGCAGCAGGACCTGCAGGAGGCCCGGTGACCACGCTGCAGCTGTTCATCGGCGCTCTGACCCTGCTGACCAACGCCTTCTTCGTCGCGGCGGAGTTCTCCCTGATCTCCGTACGGCGAAGCCAGATCGAACCGGCAGCCCGCCAGGGCAACAAGCGTGCCCGGATCACCCTGTGGGGGCTTGAACACCTCTCCCAGCTGATGGCCACCGCCCAGCTCGGTATCACCGCCTCGTCGCTGGTGCTCGGCGCGGTCGCCGAACCGGCCATCGCGCACCTGCTGGAGCCGGCATTCGAAGCCGTCCACGTCCCGCACGTCCTGGTCCACCCGATCGCCTTCGTCATCGCGCTCGGCGCTGCCACGTACGCGCACATGCTCGTCGGCGAGATGGTCCCCAAGAACATCGCCCTGGCCGCCCCGGCGAAGACCGCCCTGCTCCTCGGGCCTCCGCTCGTCGCCCTGACCCGGGCCCTGCGCCCGTTCGTGTTCTCCATCAACGCCTTCGCCAACGTCCTGCTGCGGCTGATGAGTGTGCAGCCGAAGGACGAGGTCGCCTCCGTCTTCACCAACGGCGAGCTGGCCCGCATGGTCGACGACTCCAGCGAGGCAGGGCTGCTTTCGCCGGCCGACGGTGAACGCCTGCGAGACGCCCTGGAACTGGGCACCCGACCGGTCGGCGAGATCCTCGTACCGGCCCGGCGGATGCACACCGTCGACCACGGCGTCACACCCGCCGGCCTGGAAAGGGCCGCGGCCGCGGCGAAGTTCTCCCGCTTCCCGGTCAAGGGTCCGACCGGAGTCGTCCTCGGCTACCTGCACATCAAGGACACCCTCGGCGTCGCCGACCGCGACAAGCCCTTCCCACGCACCGCCCTGCACCCGGTCACCCGGGTCCGCATCGACACCCCCCTCGACGACACCCTCACCGCCCTGCGCACGGACGGCAGCCACCTGGCCGCCGTCACCGGCGAGACCGGCGCGATCCTGGGGTACGTCACCATGGAGGACGTCCTCGGGGAGCTCGTCGGCCGGACGACCACCGTGTGACCCGCCGTCGCCCGCCGCGTCACTGTGCGACCCCGCCACCGTGCGTGCCGCCGTCGCCCGCCGCGTCACTGTGCGACCCCGCCACCGTGCGTGCCGCCGTCGCCGCGCGGCGACCGTGTGACCCGCCGTTGCCGCGCGGCGACCGTGTGACCCGCCGTCCGCCGTCGCCTCGCAGGGGACTCTGCCGCCCCGCCCACTCGCTTTCGCTGATCCACCCCCTTGAAGGAGCGCTCCTTGTCCGCCAGACCGACGGACCCCCCGGGCCGCAGCCCCCGGCCACTCGGCCCTGATCCCACCACCCGCCCGGGTGGTGCCCGGTGAACGCCGTGCTCGGCCTGCTGGCCGTTCTCGTCCTGACCGCCGGCACCGGCTACTTCGTCGCCCAGGAGTTCGCCTACGTGGCCGCCGACCGCCTCGCACTCGCCCGCGAGGCGGCGGCGGGCGACAAGCGGGCCGCCCGGGCCCTGAGAGTGCTGGAACGGCTCTCGTTCATGCTCTCGGGCGCGCAGCTCGGTATCACCGTCACCGGCCTGATCGTCGGGTTCCTCGCAGAACCGTCCGTCTCCGCGCTACTGCGACCGGTCCTGAACGGCATCGGACTGCCCGGCGGGGCGGTCACCGCCGTCTCCGTCACGCTCGCCTTCGTCCTTGCCACCGTGGTGCAGATGGTGCTGGACGAGCTGGCACCGAAGAACCTTGCTCTCGCGGTACCCGAGCGCCTCGCCAGATCCCTGGCGCCCTCGACCCTCGTCTACCTGAAGATCGTCGGCCCCGTCGTGCACGTCTTCGACGGAGCCGCGAACAGGCTGCTGCGCAGGGTCGGCATCGAGCCGGTCGAGGAGCTCCACCACGGCGCCACCCTCGAGGAGCTCAGCCACCTGATCGGCGAGTCCCACGAGCAGGGCCACCTGCCGGCCGACACCGCGGAACTCCTCGATC
Source organism: Streptomyces sp. NPDC048389 (assembly GCF_040706335.1). NCBI lineage: Bacteria > Bacillati > Actinomycetota > Actinomycetes > Kitasatosporales > Streptomycetaceae > Streptomyces > Streptomyces sp. NPDC048389. The sequence continues at coordinate 81,878 of NZ_JBEZKP010000016.1, forward strand.
ACGCCGTGGAGTTCTCCGAGCGGACCCTGGGCGAGGTCATGGTGCCGCGCGCGGACGCCGTGTTCGTCCACAAGGACGCCACCACCACGGCGGCGGTCGAGCTGATCGCGAAGCACGGCCACTCCAACTACCCGGTTTTCGGAGACCACCCCGACGACGTCGCGGGCGTTCTCGGCGTACGGGATCTGATGCGGCTGCCCGCGAACCGTTTCGACGACACGTCGGCGGGCGCCGCAGCCCGGCGCCCCCTGCTGCTCCCCGACACGCTGCCGCTGCCCGACGCGGTGGCGCAGATGCGCGCGCGTGACGACGAGTTCGCGGTCGTCCTCGACGAGCACGGCGGAGTCGCCGGCGTCGTCACCTACGAGGACATCGCCGAAGAACTCGTGGGCGACATCGCCGACGAGAGCGACACCGTGGTCGAGCTTGCCGTCACCGACGGGGACGGCTGGCTGGTCGACGCCGGCCGGCGCCTGGACGAGATCGAGGACGCCACCGGTATCGAGCTGCCGGAAGAAGAGGACTACGACACCGTGGCCGGCCTGATCATCGACCGCCTCGGCCGCTTTCCGGCCATCGGCGACAGGCTCACCGTGGACGGGGTGCACATCCAGGTGCTCAGCCTGGACCGGCACGTGCCCGAACGCGTACGCGTCGAGCGCCCCCAGCATGCTGAGAACGCCGCCGAGGAGGCGCAGTCATGAGCTTCCCGATGGCCCTCTTCGTCACCGTCCTGCTGCTGGTCGGCAGCGGCTTCTTCGTCGCCGCCGAATTCGCCCTGGTCGCCGCCAAACGCCACCGCATGGAGAAGGCCGCCGCGGAAGGGCAACGAGGTGCCAAAGCCGCCCTTGCCGGTATGCGCGAGCTGTCCCTCATGCTCGCCGGAGCCCAACTCGGCATCACCATCTGCACCCTGGGCCTGGGCTCCGTATCCAAGCCCGCCATCTCCCACCGGGTCGACCCACTGCTGCACGACCTCGGCCTGCCCACCGGGCTCAGCTACGGCATCGCCTTCACCTTCGCCATGGTCGTGGTCGTCTTCCTGCACATGGTCCTCGGCGAGATGGCCCCCAAGTCGTGGGCCATCGCCCATCCCGAGCGCTCGGCGATGCTGCTGACGCCGACGTTCCGCGCCCTGGTCAAGGTGGTACGGCCGCTGATCCGGCTGCTCGACAAGGTCAGCAACGCCCTGGTGCGCCTGTGCCGCGTCCAGCCGCGCGACGAACTGGCAGCCGTCCACAACCGCGAGCAGCTCACCCACCTCGTGGCGGAATCCGAACGCCTCGGCCTGATCAACGAGGTCGACTCCGAGCTGATCACCCGCTCGCTGACCGAACCGCAGACGCCGGTCTCGGAACTGCTGACACCGGCGGACGCCATCGTGACCGTCCCCGCGGACGCCGGCCTGGACGCGATTCTCGTCCGGGCCACCGCGGTCGACCGCTCCCGCCTCCTGGTCACGGCCGATGACGCCGTCCTGGGCTCCATCCACGTCCGTGACGTGCTGGTCGCCCGCACCCGAGGCCGTGCGGTGACCGCCCGCGAACTGGTCCGACCCGTTCCCGAGCTGAGGACGGACGCCAGCGTCTCCCACGCGCTCGAGCAACTCCGAAGGAACCGGGCGTCGCTGGCCCTCCTCCGTGCGGAAGACGGCCGGCTCGCCGGACTGATCAGCCTGGACGACCTGATCGCCCGGCTGATGGGACTGCAGTCGGCGCAGTAGGGAGACGTCCACCACCCGCGACCGCCCGACGCTGCCGGGACGAGACCGTGCGCGCGTCCGGCACGTGCGTGTCCCGGCCGACCCGGAAGGCAGCGCATCCTGCCTCCTGCACGCCCGGCTCCGGCCCCTGACCCGTGCGTCCCGGGCCGAGCCGCTCGGCCGTCCGGGCGGGAGCGGGGGCCGCTCTCGTCGGCGTCACTGCCCGAGCGTGCGCTTGGGTTCCGCCCTGCCCGTCGACGCGGCGCCCTGCTCGTCGACGCGCCGCCGCGCACGCTGCGCGGCGGCGCGCCTTCGCGCGGAGTGGTCGTAGGGGGCGTGGTCGTAGGGGGCGCCGCCGTCGGCACCGGAGCGGGACCGCCGCCCGCCCTGTTCACGACGGCCTCTACCCCGCCGTCGCGGTCCGTCTATAGTTCACCGACGGCTCAGGCCGCCCATGCGGAGCGCCCTCCCCCCACGTATCTCAGGCACCGTGTTCGGATGATCAGGCGTCGGCACTTCGGGTCGGGTCGGTCGGGAAGGGGAACGGAGCGATGGCAGAGGCGATCCCATCGGGCGGCGAGGACGGGCAGGGCGGCGAGGCCGGGGAGACGGATCCGGCCCCTCCCGGCGGTACCTCTGCCCGCCGGAGGACCACCCGCCGCCGCACGCTGCGCATGCTCGGCATCGGGACCGCCGTCCTCCTCCTCGCCGCGGCGGGAACCGGGTGGTGGATGTACCGCAGCCTCGACGGCAACATCAAGGCGGTGGACCTCGACCGGGCCCTCGGCGACGACCGTCCTTTGAAGGTCGCCTCCGCGCTCGGCGCGACCGACATCCTGGTACTGGGCTCGGACTCCCGTGCCGGCGACAACGCGGAACTGGACGGCGGCGCGGTGAGCGGGGCCCGTTCGGACACGGCGCTGGTGATGCACGTCTCGGAGAACCGCACCGAGGCGGTCGCGGTCAGCATCCCCCGCGACACCCTGGTCTCCCGTCCCTCCTGCACCACGGCGGACGGTACGGAGCTGGGCCCCGCCACCCGTGTGATGTTCAACTCGGTCTACTCCCAGGCCGGTGCCGCGTGTGTGGTGAAGACGGTGGAGAAGATGTCCGGGGTACGGATCGACCACCTCCTGGAGATCGACTTCGCCGGCTTCAAGGAACTCGTCGACGAGATAGGCGGTGTGACCGTCGACATCAGCGACCCCATACACGACACCAAGGGCGGCTTCACGCTGGAAGCGGGCAGCCACCACCTGAACGGCACCGACTCCCTGAAGTTCGTCCGCACCCGCTACGGCTACGGTGACGGCAGTGACCTGGGGCGGATCGGCCTGCAGCAGCAGTTCCTGACGGCCCTGCTCAGTGAGGTGCGGCAACAGGACCTGCTGGGCGACCCCGTCACGTCGTACCGGATCGCCCGGACCATGACCAAGTCGCTGACCACGGACTCCGAGCTGGCTTCGCTGACCGCGCTGGCCGAGTTCGGGCGCAGCATGCAGGGGATCGACCCCGGCTCCCTGGACACCGTCATGCTGCCGGTCGAGTACGACAGGGCCGACCCCAACCGCGTCGTGGCGGCCGAGCCGCAGGCCACCGACCTGTGGGAGGCCGTACGGCAGGACGAGGAGATCCCGGCCTCGGCGAGGAAGTCCCCGGCGACCGGGGGCTGAGTCGTCCACGCGCGGGTGCTGTCACCATGGGACACCCATGGGACACGTTCATGGGACACGTTCATGGGACACGTTCATGGGACACGTTCATGGGACACCCATGGGTGTCCCATGAACGCGAAGAGCACAGGAGGTGCTGATGACGGAGGTCGGCGACAGAGCCGTCGGGACGAAGATGCCGTGGAGTGAGGCGCTGGGGCGTCTGAGGGGGGCACAGAAACGGGCCGCCGGTGTGTCGCTGTACTCGAGGTTCGTCAACCGCCCCATGGGCCGGTTCCTCGCGGCGACCTCGTACGTCGTCGGACTGACTCCCAACCAGGTGACCCTGGTCAGCGCCGCGTTCAGCTTCGGCGGCGTGGCGGTGCTCGCCCTGGCCGGTCCGTCGTGGTGGGCGGGCGCGGTGGTGTGGTCGGCGCTGGCGGTCGGGTTCGCCTTCGACTCGGCGGACGGGCAGCTGGCGCGGCTGCGGGGCGGCGGAAGCCCGGCGGGCGAGTGGCTGGACCACGTGGTGGACTGCGCGAAGATCACGGCGTTGCACACCGCCGTGCTGATCACCTTCTATCGCCACCCGGGGCACTTCGACACCGGGTCCGACGCCTGGCTGCTGCTCCCCCTGGGGTTCCTCCTCGCCGCGATTGTCACGTTCTTCGGTGGTCTGCTCACCGAGCAGCTGAAGCCGAAGCCCGCTCCGGGCAGTGCCGCCGCGCCGCCGTCGACCGTGCGCGCTGTGGCGCTGCTCCCGGTCGACCACGGGGTCTTCTGCCTGGTGTTCCTGCTGCTGGGCGGAGGCCGGGTGTTCCTGTGGGGGTACGCGCTGCTGGGCGCGGCGGCCGTGCTCTACCTGCCGCTGTTCCTGGGCAAGTGGTTCCGGGAACTCAGCCGCCCGGCTGGAGCCGGTGCTGGGGGGTAGCGGCCTCCGGGGCGCCGGCGTACTCCGCCAGGTGCCCCGCCTGCTGGGCCAGCGTGTCGAGCGCCCGCCGCAGCTGCGTGCTGGAGGTGTGCACGGTGTACGGGAAGTAGACGACGTCGACGCCGACCGTGGCGAAGTCGCGCTCCAGCCTGTCCCCCTTGGGGGTCCCGCGCCAGTCGTCGCCCTTGAACAGCACGTCGAAGCGGACCTGCTGCCAGGTGTCCAGTTTGTCGGGCACGGTCTCGACGAAGGCCGCGTCCACGTACTTGACGCTGCGGACGATCTCCAGGCGTTCGATGAGCGGGATCACCGGGCGGCGCCCCTTGGCACGCTCGGCCATCTCGTCCGAGACCACACCCGCCACCAGGTAGTCGCAGTGCTGCCGGGCGTGACGCAGGATGTTCAGGTGCCCGATGTGGAAAAGGTCGTAGGCGCCGGGGGCATACCCCACCCGGTACGACTTGCGTTCTGACACGAAGACTGCCCCCCTCAAGCGGTTCCTCCCCCTATGCCCGGACCCTACCCTGCACTCCGGGCGTGGGACAGGTGAACGATTATGGTGCACGTGAACAATCAGGGTGCACGGGCAATCGTCTCGTCACGAGGGGGGCACACGATGCGCGATTCCGGGTCGGCCGAGCCGGCCGGCACCGGGCGGCACAGACGGCTGCTGCTGGTGTCGACCAACTACGCGCCGGAACACACGGGCATAGGCCCGTATGCCGCCCAGATCGCCGAGCACTGGGCGGCGCAGGGGTACGAGACCCATGTGCTGGCCGGCATGCCGCACTACCCCTCGTGGTCGGTGGACCCGGCGTACCGGGGGGAGTGGCGGCACACCGAGGTCCGCCAGGGAGTGACGGTGCACCGCAGGCGGCACACCGTCCCGCGTCGGCAGACGGCGGTGCGGCGCGCGCTGTTCGAGGGCTCGCTGCTGGCGCACAAGCTCGCCGCGCCCCCACGGATGCCGCGGCCGGACGCAGTCGTCGCCCAACTCCCCAGCCTGGCCGGGGGAGTGGCCGGGGCACGGCTCGCGGCCCGCTGGCGGGTGCCGTACATACCCGTCGTCCAGGACCTGATGGGAGCGGCGGCCGCGCAGAGCGGCATCGAAGGCGGGGACAGGGCGTCGGCGATGGCGGCGCGCGTCGAGGCGTACGTGCTGCGACGGGCCAGCCTCGTCGGTGTGATACACGACACGTTCACCGCCCGGGTCACGGCTCTCGGTGTGGCCCCCGAGCGCATACGCACCCTCCCCAACTGGTCCCATGTGGCGGCCCCCGCACGGCCGCGTGAGGAGACAAGGCGGCGGCTCGGCTGGGCTCCGACGGACACGGTCGTCCTGCACTCCGGGAACATGGGCCTCAAGCAGGGCCTGGAGGTGCTCGTGGAGGCCGCACGCCTCGGCCCCGGGGTCCGTGTGGTGCTCATGGGGGACGGAAACCAGCGGGAGGACCTGCGGCGGCTCGGTGACGGCATACCCAACCTGGAGTTCCTGCCACCGGCCCCGGAGGAGGACTTCTCCGACGTGCTGGCGGCGGCCGACGTGCTGGCCGTGACCCAGCGGGCCTCGGTGCTCGACATGAGCGTGCCGTCCAAGCTGACGTCGTACTTCGCCGCCGGGCGGCCGGTCGTCGCCTCCGTGGCGGAAGGCGGAGGCACCGCCCTGGAGGTGCGGCGCTCGGGAGCCGGCGTCCTGGTGCCGCCGGAGGACCCGGCCGCGCTGCTGACGGCGGTACGGGAACTGGCCGCCGACCCGGAGGAGGCCGGGCGGCTGGGAGGCGCAGGCCCCCGGCACGTGGCCGCGCATCTGAGCCGGGCGGCGGGCCTCGCCCGCTACGACGCCCTCCTCGACGAAGTACTTGCAGGGGACCGCGAAGCGGTGAGGGAGTCGGGCGTATGACGGATGGACAGAGCGGTACGGCGGACACGGCACGCGTGACCGTGGGGGAGGACGAACCGGACCTGCTGAGGGACCAGTTCCGGCAACTGCTGCGGTATCCCCGGCTGATAGCCGGCGGCGTGCTGCTCGGCCTGCTGGGCGGCGCCTGGCTCGGCTACAGCACGTCCGACACCTATGTGGCCACCAGTGACGTGGTCGTGCGCGCCGCGGTCGAGGACCCGTTCAATCCGAGCATCTCGGTCGGCAACTCCGTCAACATGAACACGGAGCGGCAGGGCGCCACCAGCAGGCGGGTGGGCACGAGCGCAGTGGAGGCACTCGGCTTCGCCGGGGACGCGGAAACGCTCCTCGACGGCCTGCAGGTGACCACCCCGCCGCAGTCGCAGGTGCTCAGCTTCAGCTACACCTCCGAAGACCCCCAGGTGTCGGCGCAGCGTGCCAATGCCCTGGTCAAGGCGTATCTCGACGACCGCGAGCAGGACACGGAGCGCACCCGGGACGCCATGATCAAGGGGCTGCAGCAGCAGCTCGACCCGATCTCCAAGCAGCACGACAAGCTCGCCACGGAGCTGGAGAACGGCAGCGGCACCGAGGCCGACTACACCGTCAAGGCCAACCTGCTCAACCGCATCACGGAACTCGGCAACCAGATCAACAAGCTGAAGTCGCTCGACACGACACCGGGCAAGGTGATCAAGGAGGCGACGGTTCCCCCCTCCTCCGACGGCCCCGGGTGGGCGCTGTCGCTGGGGCTCGGCGGCGCCGTAGGCATCGCGCTCGGTCTCCTCATCGCGTGGGTGCGGCTGGTGTTCGACCCGGCGGCGCGTTCGGAGGGGGACGTGGCGCGGGCGTTGCGCGCTCCCGTTCTCGGCTCGTTGCCGCGCACCCGGGACACCGACCCGCTGCTCACCGAGGACCGGCAGGACTCCCCGCTGGCCGAGGAGTACCGGTCGATCGCCTACCGGCTCGCCTACGACCAGCGCTTCGCCGACCGGCGGCGGCTCCTGGTGGCCGCGCCGCGGGGCTCCAGCCGTACGGCGGCGGCCGTGGCCGTCAATCTCGCCGCCTCGTTCGCCGAGACCGGCAAGCGCGTGCTGATCGTCGAGGCCGAACTGCGCCGGCCGTCCCTGGAGGGGCAGTTGCGCGCACGCGAGACCAACCGTCCGTCCTGGGGGCGCGACACGGAGACCGACGACTGGCCGGGGCAGCGGAGGCTGACCGCGGACGCGGGCGAGTCGGGCACCTTCGACCTGGTGCCGGGCGCCCGGGTGCGCAATGTGGCGCGCGCGCTGACCTCGCCGGAGATGTCCCGGCTGGTGGAGGAAGCAGACGATCCGCAGGTGACCGTGATCGTGCTGACCCCGCCGGTGTTCGCCTACGCGGACGCGCTGGCGCTGGTCGACCGGGTCGACGGCGTGCTGGTGGTGTGCGACCCGCGCGGAGTGCACCGCTCCCAGCTGGTCCGGCTGCGGGAGCTGATCACGGGTGCGGGAGGCACCGTGCTGGGCACGGTCATGCACCGAGGTCAGCGGGGCATGGCCGAGCAGGAGCAGAAGGAACAGAAGGGCCAGAAAGGCAAACGGGGCAAGCAGCGCGGCTCGGCCGAGGGCTCCGTCGTTGTGCCGGCGGCCGGTGACGGCGTCGGGGAGCCCTCCCGGCCCTCTGCCGACCGTCGCCACGGGGGACGTCCCCCCGGCGCGGAGGAAACCGACCTCGGGGACGGCTCGTCCACGATCGCGCTGCGAGCCGTCGTGCCGCCCGATCGCTCCGATCGCTCCGATCGCTCGTGAGAACCGGAACCGGCGGCTCACTGCGGGGGCGCACGGCGGCGCTGGCCGCAGTGCTCGACCAGGGCGCCGCCGGGCTGACCAACATTCTGGTGCTCGTCCTGGCCGCACGGTTGTCGACGGCCTCCGGTTTCGCGCGGTTCTCCATGGTGTACCTGGTGTTCACCGTGGTCCTGGGCCTGTTCATGGCCTACGTGGGACAGGCATTGGTGCTGGTGAACGCCGCCGCCGACCGGGTGGCGACGGCCTGCCGCTCGGCGCTGGCGTTCACCGCGGTGGCGGCGCTCGCCGTCGGGGCGGTCCTCGCCCTCGTAGGCGGGGCGGCTCCCGCTGGTTGGCAGGCGCTCGCCGCGCTCGGCGCGGTCCTGCCGGTGGTCCTGCTCCAGGACGCCGCACGGTACTGCTTCTCGGTGCTGGGCCGCCCCCACCACGCGCTGGCGGCGGACGGGCTGCGGCTCGTGTCCACCGTGACGGCTCTGGCCCTCCAGCCCGAAGGGGCCTCGCCGGCCCGTCTGGTGGTGGCGTGGGGGCTCGCCGCCGTGCCGAGTCTCCTACTGGCCGTCCTGCTGCTGCGGCGGCCGCTTGCCGGGGCCGGTACGGAACTGCGCCCGTACCTCGTCCGCGGCCATCTGGGCCGCAGGTTCGCCGTCGAGTTCGCCGTCGGCAACGGTTCCAGCCAGCTCGCGGTGCTGGGGCTCGGTGCCCTGGGCAACCCACTGGCGGTGGGCGCGCTACGGGGTGCCTCCGCGCTCTTCGGGCCGCTGAACGTGTTCTTCGGCGCCGCCCAGGCGTTCGGCCCGCCCCTGCTGAACCGGCTCGGCGGAGGCGGAGCCGTGGTCCGGGCCACGGTGCTGCTCGGCGGGGCCCTGGCCGCCGTCGGCGCGGTGTGGGGGGCGGTGTGGTGGCTGCTCCCGGACGGCTGGGGCCGCCAGGTCCTCGGCGACACCTGGCCCGCGGTCGCGGAACTGCTGCCGGCGACCGGCACGCAGTACACCCTGATGGGCTTCGGCGTGAGCGCCCTGCTCACCCTCCGGGTCCTCAGCCCTCGGGAGACGCTCACCGTCCAGGTGGTCTTCTCCCTGCTGTCCGTGGGGCTGATGTACGCGGGCTTCGCCTGGGCCGGAGCGGTGGGCGCCGCCTGGGGCCTGGCTGCCGGCTCGGCCATGAAGGCCGTGGCCGCGTGGCTGCGCGTCCTGCGCGTACGGCGACGGGAGCGGACGCCCGCCCCGGACGCCGGCGCCTCCCCGGAGCCGACGCCGAGCCCCTGAACCACCCCGCGGGCCCCGAGCGGTCCGGGGAGGCAGAGCACGCCCTCAGGCCCTTGCACATGCCGGCCGGTGGCGACGCTCAGAGCGCCGGACCCCCTACGCCGCCCGGCACGGCTCCCCGGGCTCGGCTGCCCTCGCACGGGAGACCCCCGTCGCCACCCTGCCGCATCCTCCGGACACGTCCGGTCCGAGGGCGGCGCGGCAGCCGCACCGAGGCTTCCGCGGCTACCGCCGGGAGGTGTCGTCGGTGCCGGGCTTCCGCGGCTACCGCCGGGAGGTTCCGGGCCGGACGACGGCGTCCACTGTGCTCCCCCGGCTACCGCCGGGAGGTGTTCCCGGGCCGGACGACGGCGTCCACTGCGCTTCCCCGGACCGCTCAGTCGAGGCGCGCCCCCCGGTCCCGGCGGTAGGTGGCAAGGAGGGCGAGGCACACGGCGGCGATGGCGACGCGCCCCGTGGCCTGGAGCATGGGGCCGCGGATGAGGATGAACGAGTAGCCGGCGAGCAGGGGGACGGCGATCAGCAGCAGGCTGCCGGGAGGGGAGCGGCGGACGGCGCGGCGGGCGAGCCGGCGGTCGACGCGGGCGGCGGCGTACCCGATGGCGGCCAGTCCGCCGGTCATGCCGACCGGGCCGAAGTCGAGCCAGAGCTCCGCCCACACCGGTGAGGACAGATTCGTGTTGACGGTGCCCATCCACTCGCCCACCAGCACCCCCGTGTCGGTCGGCTTGTCCGCCCAGACCGAACGCGGGACGGCGAACAGCAGTGAGCCCGCCATCTGGTATCCGTACGAGTGGCCGTGCCCGGACTCCGCGTAGGTGATCGTGTTGGCGAACATCCCGACCTGGTCGTAGTCCTTGAGCGCCAGCGGCTCCAGGAACGACGACGTCTCGACCCGCCTGGTGTTGTTCTCGTCGTACCGGAACCGGTCGGCGAACGGGAAGACCAGCAGGGCGACCACCACACCGAGCGTCAGTGATGCCCGGTACATCGCGGCGCTGACCGGGAAGACCGTGAACAGCAGGGCGAACATCACGGTGAGGAACCAGTAACGCGGGTTGGAGATCGGGTTGTTGACGATGATGTTGAGGACGGCCAGGGCACCGAACGTGGCGACCACCGACCAGGTCCTGCGGGCCCGCCGGGACGTGACGAGCCAGCGGGTGTAGACGAGCAGGGCGATCAGCGGCGGCACGGTGCCGAAGCCGCGCAGCAGGGCCTGCCCCGCCTGGGATCCGTCGCCGGAGAGCCCCGCGTCCTCGACGCTCGCGATGATCTCCTGGCGGCTGCTGAAGAAGACCGAGAGGCCACCGAGCTTGACGATGAGCAGGGCACCGGCGGCGAAGGCGACCAGGGTCAGCAGGAACAGGCGCCTGCGGTGGATCAGCAGCGGCCGCGCGTCCGCCTCCGCACTGCTGTCCGCCGCCCCTTCCCTGCCGCGCTCGCGGCGGCGCCACGGCGGGCGGTACCGGGCGAGCAGCGCGCCCACGTCGAAGGCGAAGCAGCCGAGCAGCACCAGGGCGACGGCCTGGACCAGGTCCTCGCGGGGCCCGACGACCGGTGTGGGCACGCGCCCGAGGACGGCCTGGGCGAGGGGGGCCACGCCCATCGCCATGTAGCAGAACATCCAGAACGACGCCTGCAGCAGCTTGCGCCGGGCGCCGAGGACCATGGCGGACAGCCGCACTCCGCAGTAGACGGTGAGGACGACCTGCAGATGGAAAGCCGCGTCCCGGGGGCCCTGTCCGGGCTGGGAGACGACCACCAGCGGCAGAAAGCCCGCCAGTCCCAGCACCAGGGGCACCGCGAGGGCCCGGGAAAGCAGTGTGCGGGGCGCGAACGGGGGCGGCAGTGCGATGGCGTTCTGCGTGCTGCCCGCGGTCGAACCGCTCGCGTCGCTCTTGTCGCTCCTGCCCGGTGCCGTCGTGTCGGCCGCCACTGAAGTCCCCCCATCGCCCCGGTCCTCCACATGGTCTCCGACCGGTGCCCGGTGCCGCGCAGTCTAACGAGGCCGGTGCCGGCGTGGCCGGGGGCCCTGGGCGGGGCCTGTGGTGGCCGGGGTGGCAGGCGTTAATCTGGGCTCGGTCGTGTGTCCGAATCGCGCGACCCGACAGGTGGACACGCCACGGGCACAGGGGGGAAGTCCGGCGCCATGCGCGATCTCTCGGCATTCACGCTGACCGGGTACGACAAGGGGCGCGGTCGGCCGACCCAGGCCCTGTGGTTCGCCGTGCAGAATCTGGTGTTCTCCACGTGGTGGTGTCCGGCCCGGCTGCGGGTCGCGCTGCTGCGCGCGTTCGGGGCCACCATCGGCGAGAACGTCCTCATCCGGCACCGGGTCCGGGTGCTGTGGCCGTGGAAGCTGACGGTCGGGGACCACTCCTGGATAGGAGAGGGCGCCTGGCTGCTCAACCTGGAGCCGATCACCGTCGGTGCCCATGTGTGCGTCTCGCAGGAGGCGCTGCTGTGCACCGGCGGCCATGACCACCGGGCGGCCGACTTCCGCTACCGCAACGGGCCGATCACGGTGGAGGACGGCGCCTGGATCGCCGCCCGCGCCACCGTGCTCGCCGGGACCCGCGTGGGACGTCACGCGGTCGTCGGCGCCGGTGCGGTCCTCCACCGCGACCTGCCCGAACTGACCCTGCACACCGCCGACGGCGAGCGCCGCCCGGTGAAGGAGCCCATGTGAGCGCCGCCCCCGGTCTGCGTGTGCTGCACGCCGTCACTCTGCACTCCCCGACCGGCGCCTTCGGCGGCCCGGTCCGAGTCGCCCTCAACCTCGCCCACGGGCTGCGGGACCGGGGCCACGCCCCCCGACTGCTCGCCCTGGCCGACGGGTTCGGCGCGGTGCCCCCCACCGACGTGGAGGGGGTGCCCGCCCGGCTGTTCCCCGCCCGGCGGCTGCTCCCGCTGGGCTTCAGCGGCATCACGTCCCCCGCGCTGCTGGCCCGGGCCGGCCGGCTGGTGCGCGGCGCGGACGTGGTCCACGTCCACCTCGCCCGCGACCTGGTGACGCTGCCCGTGGCCCTGGCCGCGCTGCGCGCCGGTGTCCCGCTGGTGCTGCAGACCCACGGCATGGTCGATCCCAGCGACAAGGTCCTGGCCAAGGTGCTCGACGCCCTGGCCGTACGGCGGCTGCTGCGCGGCGCGTCGGCGGTGCTGCACCTCACCGCGCACGAGCGGCGCGGCCTCGACGCCGTTCTGGGGACTCCGCTGGGCAACGCGGTACGGCTGGTGAACGGCGTACCGCGGCAGGAGGAGCGGCCGGTTCCCGAGGGGCCGCCGAGGATCCTCTACGCGGCCCGGCTGCAGGCGCGCAAGCGGCCCCGCGACTTCGTGGCGGCCGCCCCCGAGATCCTCCGGCACCACCCCGACGCCCGATTCGTCGTCGCGGGCCCCGACGAGGGCGAACTCCCCGCCGTACGGGAACTGATCGACGGCCTGGGGCTGCGGGACCGTGTCGACTGCGTGGGACCGCTGAGCCCGGCGGCGGTCCTGGACGAACTGCGCCGTGCGCACGTCTACGTCCTGCCGTCGGTGGACGAGCCCTTCCCCATGTCGGTGCTGGAGTCACTGTCCGTCGGCACTCCTGCCGTGGTGACCGCGTCGAACGGACTCGCCGGCGCCGTCCGGGAGGCGGGCGCCGGCCGGGTCGTCCGGGACGCGCCGGGGCTCGCCCCCGCGGTCCTCGGCCTGCTGGAGCCGGGTACGGCGAAGAAGGCGTCGGCGGCCGCCCACGCACTGGCCGCCGACGCCTTCTCGATGGACGCCGTGGTGGAGGAGTTGCTGGGTGTCTACGACCGGGCCGTGACTCAGGCCCGCAACCAGGCGTAACAACCCGACGAGACGAACTGCGCCGCGCCGGAGGGGATCGTCACGGTGTGCTCTCCGCCACCGCCGTCCGGACCGGGGCCCGCCGCCAGTTCCTTCCCCTTGGCGTCGGTGACGGTCCAGACGCAGCCGGGACCCGCCGAGACGCTTCGGTAGCGGCCGGACCGCGGATCGGTGTGGGTACCGTCGGGGAGTCCGCCCTCGGCGGCGTCCAGCACGGGTTGCTGCTTCGGGCAGAGGTGCCTGATGGCGTCGGCCGCGTCGCGGATCTCGCCGGAGACGACGGCCGCCGCGGCGGCCGTTCTGTCGTGCTTGGCGGTGCGCTCGATCCGCTGGCAGGACTCGTGGCCGACCTCCAGCACGGCGGCGGGCTCGACCGACTCGGGCACGCGCCCGCTCAGGTACCCCTTCTCCTTCTTGGTGAACGAACCGGTGGCCGGCTTCAGCTCCGTGTCGGGCCGTACGGGCCCGGCGGAGGCCGAGGCGGAGGCGGACGGCGAGGGCGCCGGGCTGCCGGCCGACCCCGAATCCTGCTCCTGGGCCAGACGTTCGGCCGCCGAGAGCGTCGAGGAGGACTCGGAGGCGGACGGGGCCTTCGCGTCCGCGTCGTCGGACGACGAGCAGCCCGTCACGGTCAGTACCGCCGCCAGCAGCAGTGCTGCCGCGGCCGGGCTCCGGAGGTGGTCACGCATGTCTGTTGCTCCTGCTCCGGTGAATTGAGCGGCGGGGCGGCGCCGTGACGCCGCCCCGCCGTGCAACACCAATCGAACCGCTGCCGTGCCTACACCGGCGAGAACGTGAGGATCAGCCTCGGTGTGGCCTCCGCGGATGACGCCTCACTCGACCACAGCCACAGCGAGTCCGTGCCGTCGCCCGTCAGCGCCATGTCGTACTCGCCGCCCAGGGCCGCGCTGATCGCAGCCGTGTCCAACTGCACCGCGGCCTTGGTGTTGACGGTGGCCGGCGGGGTGAGGGTGCCCAGCGACTCGGCGCCCAGGGACGGCTTCGTCGCGTAGGTGACCTCGCCCTCCGACCAGGCGCCCGTCACCGGCCGGACCTGCACGGGGTCGACGGACCCCGCGTACGACGCCGAGTTGGTCTTCACCTCCAGCGCCACCCCCGTCAGCTCGGTGCCGGCGGGTGCGGCGGGCAGCTGGAAGCGCAGGTACGTCTCGTACGCCGAGGTGCCGCGCACCGCGAGCGAGGTGCTGGTCCCGTAGTTGGTGCCCGGCGCCCCCGCGTTGACGTACGTTTCCTCGTCCGCCTGCAGCGTGGTGACCGTGTCGCCCTCCTGGGAGGCGCGCGCGTGGTGCGCGGCGACCCGGTCGGCGCTCAGCACCGACGGGTAGACGGCGGTCTCGTCGAGCTGGCCGGCGAAGTAGTCGCTCCACGGCCGGAAAGGCCAGCCGGCGAGGTTGTCGCCGCCGACGTGCCAGTAGCCCGCGTAGCTCTGGTGCGTGGTGGTGGAGTTGCTGCCGACCGGCGCACCGTCGACGTACAGCTTCATGCCGCCAGGGCCCTGGGTGGCGACGACGTGGTGCCACTGGCCGTCGTTGTAGGTGCTCGGGGTGGTGATGGTGCGGGTCGAACCGGCGTAGACGCCGAAGATCAGCCGTCCCGCGTTGGTCATGTAGATGTGCTTGTCGTAGCTGCGGCTGTTGCGGGTGGTGTTGTTCCCGAAGCCGATCAGCTTGCCGCCCTGGCTCGTGGTGGTCCTGAACCACGTCTCCAGGGTGTACGAGTCGCCCACCTCGGTCCGGCGGTCGCTGTACAGCTTGTCGTCGGAGCCGTCGAAGCCGTACGCCGTGCCGGTGCCCGCCACCGCGTCCGGGCTCTGGCCGAGCGCGGGTCCGCCGGACTGCAGACCGCTGAAGTCGCCCGGAGACGAGTCGGCGACGTAGGGCCCGACCGTGTCGTCGTAACGCCAGTACAGGTGCGCGCCGTCGGCGACGACCGCCGAGGCGTACGGCTGCGCGGAGGAGGCCACCGAGGCGGTGGCCGTGGCGGAGAGCGCGCTGACGTTGCCCGCTCCGTCCGTGGCCGTCACCCGGTAGGTGTGGGAGCTTCCGGGCTCCAGGCCGGTGTCCGTGAAGGACGCCTGCGGACGCTCCCAGGGCAGGGAGTCGGCCTCCACGGTGCCGATCGGCGTGGACGACCCGTCCCGGTAGACCCGGTAGGTCAGCCGGCTGTCGTCCAGGTCGAGACTGGTGCGCCAGCGGACCTGGACCTCGCCGGGCTTGATGCTCGCCGCGCTCGCCACCGGAGTGGTGGGACGACCGGTGTCGCCGGTGGAGGCGAAACGGGTCAGCCCCTGGGCGGCGGCACCGTTGACGGTGGTGAACTCGCCGCCGGACCACATGTACTCGACGCCGTCCTTGGCGGCGATGGTCATGGCCCGCGGGCCGATGCCCTCGCCGATGCCGTCGTTGGTGTCCGGGAACCAGCCGAGCTTGCCGGTGGACGTGGTCGGCTGGGCGAGGAAGTGGTAGCGGCGGCCGTCGGCGAACTCGCCGATGCCGGAGCAGTCGTGCGCGTGCGAGGCGCTGTAGAGCACGTTCTGGTACGACTCGACGGCCTGGGTCGCGCCCAGGCAGGTGTCGCGCCAGCGCTGATCGAAGGTGCTCAGCTCCAGGGCGATCCGGCCGTCGAAGACACCGCCGCCGGTGCCCTCGTTGCCGGTGTAGAAGCCGGTCGCGTCGGTGTCGATGTCCTTGACCACGGAGCGGGTCGGTATGAAGCCCTCCGGGTACGCCCTCGTCAGACTGCCGGTGTCGGCGTCGACCACCGCGAGGGCGTGCGAGTCGGACCCGTTGACGGTGAAGAAGTCCCCGCCGAGCAGGACGTGCTCCCCGTCGGGCGTGAGCTCGACGGCGCGTCCGGGCTCGTCGGCGTCGGCCCTGAACGGCAGCAGCGCGCCGTTGCCGGCCGACACCGCGGCGAACCGCTGCCGGGTCTGACCGCTGACCTGGCCGAAGTCGCCGCCCGCGTACACGGTGTCGTCGGTGACGGCGAGCGCCCGCACCGTGGCGGGGAAGGCGGCGTTGAACCCGGCCTTCGGAGTGCACGTGGCGATGTCGATGGCGGCGACGCTGGACACACCGACGCCGTTCACCGCGCCGAAGTAGCCGCCCGCGTAGAGCGTCTGCTGGTCCGGCGACACGGCCAGTGCCCGCACGGTGGCGCTGCCCGACCCGACCGTGAACGACAGTTCGCAGTCGGTGGGGGCGCCGGTCGCGGCGTCCAGCGCCACGAAGTTCAGTGCCTCCTGCGCACTGCCGGAACCGCCGTCGGGCGGACGTACGGCGGAGAAGGTGCCGCCGGCGAACACCACTCCGTTCGCCTGGGCGAGCGCCCAGACGGTGCCGTTGGTCTGCCAGGTCGGCAGATCGTCCGCGGTGAAGGCCACCGGCTCGGTGAGCGCGGCGGCCTGTGGAACGGCGGCAGCGCCCAGACCTGCTGCCAGGGAAAGGACGAGGGCAGCGTGCAGCCCTCTGGTCGTTCTCATGTACCCCCCAGGACAAAGCACCTTGTCTCGCGGCGTCAGAACCAGTAGCCGTACTGCTTCTTTCAGACACCTGCGAAATGTTTGAGCCGCACAGTAGCGCCTATTGCACGGTTTCTTCACCACCTGTGCACGGAACCGCGGGGTCCGAACAGCTCTCGACAGGCCGCCCCGAAGGTCCGCCCGCCGTTCAGCGGTCCACGCGCACGGCCACACCGGCCAGTTGGTCCTCGACCTGGCGGATGTCGGCGTCGACCATGATCCGGGCAAGGTCGTCGACGAGTACCTCGGGCTTCCAGCCGAGGAGTTCCTCCGCCTTGCTCGCGTCGCCGATCAGGGCGTCCACCTCGCTGGGGCGCTCGTACTTGGCGTCGTAGCGCACGTGTTCGCGCCAGTCCAGGCCGGCGTGGTGGAAAGCGGTCTCCAGGAACTGCCGCACGGTCGCCGCGACGCCCGTGGCCACCACGTAGTCGGTGGGCTCGTCCTGCTGGAGCATCCGCCACATGGCGTCGACGTACTCGGGCGCGTATCCCCAGTCGCGGACGGCGTCCAGGTTGCCGAGGTAGAGCTCGCTCTGCAGGCCCGCCCTGATCCGGGCCACCGCACGGGTGATCTTGCGTGTGACGAAGGTCTCGCCGCGCCGGGGGGACTCATGGTTGAAGAGGATGCCGTTGACCGCGTACATGCCGTACGCCTCGCGGTAGTTGACCGTGGCCCAGTATCCGTACACCTTGGCGACGCCGTACGGGCTGCGCGGGTGGAAGGGCGTCTGCTCGTTCTGCGGCGGCGGGGTCGCGCCGAACATCTCCGACGAGGATGCCTGGTAGACGCGGGTGTCGATGCCGGCGGCGCGCACCGCTTCCAGCAGACGCAGCGCCCCGAGCCCGGTGACGTCGCCCGTGTAGAGCGGGGCGTCGAAGGAGACCCGGACATGGGACTGGGCGCCCAGGTTGTAGACCTCGTCGGGGCATATCTCGCGCAGCAGGTTCACCAGCGCCACCCCGTCGGAGAGGTCGGCGTGGTGGAGGACGAAGGACCGGCCGGACTCCTGGGGTCCCTGGTAGATGTGGTCGACGCGCTCGGTGTTGAAGGTGGAGGACCGTCGCACCAGGCCGTGAACCGTGTACCCCTTGGACAGCAGCAGCTCCGACAGGTACGAGCCGTCCTGTCCGGTGACGCCCGTGATCAGCGCGGTCTTGCTCATGCGTGGTTCTCCTCCCGGGCAAGCCGGCTGCCGGCTCCGACCCTGGCCGTGTGTTGCTGTGCATGCGAGGCATGCGCTGGATGTCCGAGGCATTCGAAATGGATGGGATGCGCAGGATGCGTGATACCTGCGGCATGTTCGGCATGCAAGCGGTTCGCCGGGCATGTCGGGTAGGTCACATCAGGACCGCGGCTGTGGTGCGGACCCGCCCGCCTGGCATGATCCGGCTCATGACCGACTCGCAGACGGCACCGCCGCCCCACACCTCTTCGTCGCCGCACCTGCCGCCGCGGGCCCGGATATTCGTCGCCGGGCACCGCGGTCTCGTGGGATCCGCCGTGGCCCGGCGCCTCGCCGCCGGCGGCCACGAGGTGATCACCAGGGACCGCTCGGCGCTCGACCTTCGCGACGCCGAGGCCACCGCCGCGTTCCTCGCGGACGTACGGCCGGACGCGGTGGTCCTGGCCGCGGCCAAGGTGGGCGGCATCATGGCCAACAGCACCCGGCCCGTCCCCTTCCTCGAGGACAATCTGCGGATCCAGCTCAGCGTGATCGCGGGCGCGCACGCGGCGGGAGTGGACCGGCTGCTGTTCCTCGGCTCGTCGTGCATCTACCCCAAGCACGCGCCCCAGCCGATCCGCGAGGACGCGCTGCTGACCGGCCCCCTGGAGCCCACCAACGAGCCGTACGCCCTCGCCAAGATCGCCGGGATCTGCCAGGTGCAATCGTACCGGCGGCAGTTCGGCGCCGCGTACATCTCGGCGATGCCCACCAACCTCTACGGCCCCGGCGACAACTTCGACCTGGAGACCTCGCACGTCCTGCCCGCGCTGATCCGCCGCTTCCACGAGGCGCGCGAGGCGGGCAGGGACGAGGTGACGCTGTGGGGCTCCGGCACCCCGCGCCGGGAGTTCCTGCACGTCGACGATCTGGCGGACGCGTGCGTGACGCTGCTCGCCCACTACGACGACGACGCGCCGGTCAACGTCGGCTGCGGTGAGGACCTGACCATCAGGGAACTCGCGGAGACCGTCGCCGAGGTGACCGGGTTCCCCGGCCGGATCGCCTGGGACACCGGCAAGCCGGACGGCACGCCCCGCAAACTGCTCGACGTCTCCCGACTGACGGGACTGGGCTGGAAGCCGCGTATCGCGCTGCGCGACGGCATCGCCGCGACGTACGACTGGTGGCTCGGGCAGCACGCCAGCTGACGCGACGACGACCACGGGGCGCCTCACCATGGGACCTCAGTACGCTCCGCGACCGTCGACGACGGCGCGGAGCGTACGGCTCATCACATCGAGGTCGCTGCTGAACGACCAGTTGTCCACGTAGTGCAGATCGAGCTGAATCGTTTCGTCCCAGGAAAGGTCGGAACGCCCGCTGACCTGCCACAACCCCGTCATCCCGGGCTTCACCCGCAGCCGGCGCAGCGCCACCGCGTCGTAGGAGGCGACCTCCTCGGGCAGCGGCGGGCGCGGCCCCACCAGGGACATGTCACCCCGCACCACGTTGAGCAGCTGGGGCAGTTCGTCCAGGGAGGTCCGGCGCAGGACACGGCCGACCCGGGTCACCCGGGGGTCGCGGCGCATCTTGAACATCAGCCCGTCGTTCTCGTTCCGGGACGCGAGCTCTTCCTTGCCCGCGTCGGCGCCGATGACCATGGTGCGGAACTTCCACATGGTGAAGCTCTCCTGGTCCCGGCCCACCCTCTGCTGCCGGTACAGCGCCGGGCCCCGGGAGTCCAGCCGTATCACCAGGGCCAGCAGAAGCAGCAGCGGGGACAGCACCAGCAGCCCCAGGGCCGCGGCACACCGGTCGGTGGCGGACTTCAGCACGACCTGCCCACCGTCGTTCACCGGCGGCTCGATCCTCAGCACGGTGAGCCCGGCGACCGTGGACGCCTTGATCCGTTTGACCGAGGTCTCGACCAGACCGGGCGTCAGGGCCACTTCGAGGCCGGCGTCGTGCAGGGCCCAGCACAGCTCGCGCAGGCGGTCACCACTGAGCCGCGGGCCGGGCGCGAGCAGCACCAGCTGGGCGCGGTGCCGGCGGGCGGTGTCCACGAGCCACCGGCCGGCCCTGCCGTCCGCGTCGAGGTCCGGCAGGCCGCTCCCCTCGCCCGCGGTGCCGTCGGCGCCGGCGCTCCCGTCGACCTCCACCACACCGACCACCGCGCACGGATGGTCGGTGTGGGAGGCCAGCCGCCGCACCGTGTCGTCCAGCGTGCCGGGCTCGCCGACCACCAGGACCCGGTCGACCGCCTGGGCCCTGCGCCGGGTGCCGGTGAGATGCCGGTAGACGCCACGCCGGCAGATCAGCGCGGCGGCCAGGCTCGGGACCAGTGCGGCCAGCGACACCAGCGGTTCCGGCGTGTGCTTGGTGGCCACCCCCAGCACACCGAGCGCGCCGATCAGGATGAGCCAGTCGTGGAGCACGGGAAGGGCTCCACGCGATTCGCCGAGCTCACCTCTCCCGTACCGGCGCCGGAGCGCCTGGACGACGATCCAGCTCAGCGTGACGACCGCGGCGGAGCGCACGGGGTGCGCCTGGCCCGCCATGTCGAAGACGGAGAAGACGCAGACGCCGGTGACGACGGCGTCCACGCCGAGGACCATCGGCAGGTACCAGTAGGGTTTGGCGCGGTGATCCGAAGCCGACGGCCGTGCGCCCTCCCGATCGGGCGCCCCTCCGGTCGCTTGCGCAGCATCAACCGCGCAGGTTCCTATATCCACCAAGTTCGTAGCCCCCCAGCCGGAAAACCGGTGTCACGTGCGACGCGGGTGAACCCCTCAGCACGTCGAACACAGATTCTTCACGGCAGGCACACTACGCCACCGGGACTTCGACGGGACACCACACCTCGTAAACTGCGTGTGCACTCGGCGTTCTCTCGCAGCCGCCCGGATCTTCTGGTACTCCGGCGCCGGCACCGTCACCGGCAGCCCACGTCGCGAGGGCGGCACCCGCGAGCCCGGCACCGCCGCCAGCCCGTAACCACCGCCGGCCCACGCGCCGAACAACACCCAGTTGACCCGGGCGAGGTGCCGGACCGGGATTCCCAGAAAATGCCTGGGCGCACTGGCGCGCTGCACCCCGCCGATGAGCAGCTCGTGACGCCACGCCTCGACGGCGGAGAGCCCGGTGGTGAGCATCAGCAGCCCGCACAGCACCAGGTCCGCCGTCACTTTGACGGTGTGGAGCGCGAGACCCGTGACGAACAGGGCTACGGCGCCCGCCAGTGCCGCGTCCACGACGCGCACCAGGCGGCGGCCGCCCAACGGCCACAGACGGTGCGGTGTCAGATCTGCACGGCTGGTGGAGAGTGCGTAGAGAAACGGGGGCCGGCCTGTCAGACGGTATGTGTCGATCTCCCGGTGCCTGGCCAGCAGGGCGAGCCAGGGGAGTGGACCCGCTCGGCGTCGTAGCGGCGGTGTGGACGCGGGTGCGAGGCCAGGGCGGAGGGGATGTACAGCGACATCAGGTACTCCTCGGCCTCCGTCCTCATGTCTTCGGCGACGGGGGAGTCCGCGGCCATGCGCAGCCGTTCCTGGAGCGGCGTCCGGTCCCAGTCCCACGGCCGCCACGGCCGGTCCGCGTATTCCGCCTCGAAGCGCCGCAGCAGCGCCTGGTGGCCCCACCGGGACACAAGTTCGGCGGGGTCCCTGCGGTCGCCCGGGGCTCCGTCGGTCCGGGCGCGGTAGGCGTGTGCGACGACTGTCAGACGCCAGGGCGTGTTCAGTTCCCGGGCCAGCGGCCCGTCGGGGGCCGTGTGTATGTCCTCCAGCAGCGGATCCCACCGGTCGGAGCTGCCCCCGTCCAGCCATGCGCTGTGCCGCCGGAGGTACGCCAGCGCCGTCTCGCCCGGCACATCGAGAAGCTCGGCCCGGGCCGCGCCCGCGAGTGGAACCGGTACCCCGAAGCTCTCGTACACGCTCGTCCGGCAGGTGACGACCACGTTCCCCGACCGCCGCCGGTTGTCGCGCAGATACGCGAGCAGCGCCCGCGCGCGGGGACGGGCGGTCTCGTCCCGGCCGTCCAGCTCGTCCAGCCCGTCGAGCACGAGGACCGCGTCGTCGATCACCCGCTCCACGAGCCCCGGGGGCCGGGCGTAGGTGCCCGAAACCTGCTCCACGAGCCAGCTCCGGAACGCCCGGTGAAATCCCTCGTCCGCCGACCCACTCCTTTCGGCGGGCCGGACCACGACGACAGAGGCAGCAGGACGGGCACTCCGCACGCGCCCTCCGCATGCCGGGCCGCCAGTTCCAGGGTCAGGGCCTTGGCGAGCAGCGACTTGCCGCCGCCTGACCCGCCAGTGACCGCGAGCCGCCGGCCGCTGCCGGCCGGCAGTGCCAGGTAAAGGTCCGCGATGCGTTCCCACTCCGCCTCGGAGACGGCCCCGGGCCCGTCGTCCGGGCCGCCCGGCGGCGACGCGAAAAGGAACCGGACCGGCATGATCACCCGGCTCGGACCCAGGATGTTGTCGTACTGGCTCCGCTCGTGGGCGCGGACGGCATTGGCGAGAACGCCTTCCGCGCTGTTCTCCCGCTCCCGCAGGTACTGGCGGATGGTGAACACGAGCCCCAGGCCGGCGAGGAGGGCGCCCAGCCCGCCCATCAGGGCGCCGAACGGGTCCACATCCCCCTTCGGCAGCGAGCGGAACAGACTGACGGCCCCGGCACACGGCAGCACGACGCCCAGCACGGCCCCCGCGCACCACCAGCGAGTGCGCCCCCGTACCCCCACGCAGAACCCTCCGCCCCGGTTCCCCGCCATCGTCCCCCTCCGCGCCCCCGCGAAGATCGCGGAACCCGCATCAGACGGAAGCGTTACCCCAACGGCTCGTTCCCCTCACTTCCTTCAGAGGCCGAGGAACAGGACACCCAGAGCTCGCTCCTCACGCCCTTCCATAGACAACTCCCCTTCTCCACTTGACTCTGTCGGGAATCTTGACCGCTGCCGTGTCGGCTGACGGCTCGCCAGGAACGCAGGCGCGGATGGCTTTGCCGGTCGAGGCAGTCCTGGGTGGCGGCCGTCGGACGTCGTGGAGGCGCGCCTGCGCCGGGAGGTGATGGCTGCGATGTGATCGAGCCGGACAGCCTGGACGTTGCGGACCTCGTCGGCACGACCCGGAGGACACCGATTGCCTTCCGCTTGACCACCTCTCCTTTCAACGCCCGTGCCGCCCCAGTGAGGTTCTTCCTCACCAAGTGCTGCGCATGACGACCGACTTGGCGGAGGACGGTGAGGAGGCGGTCTTGTTCGCGAGCCCGATCCCGTCGCCTTTGCTGCCGTGTTGTCCGGGCAGCTTGGCTGCGTCGCCCGCGAGCGGAATGAAGCAGGCCGCTCCGAGGCCAACCCCCGAGCGCGTGTCCACGGCGGAGCGGCCAGGGTCCACTGCGTCGTATCCGTGTGCCGACCACGGGGACGCGCCTCGGGGGATCTACTGGCGAAGGAGGCATGCTGCGGCTCTCCGGGACGCGGGCAGAGGTAGCGGCCATGTTCCCCGTGCAGGGGCGGTGACTGCGACCGGGTCAGTCGCCGTGATAGAGGCGAACCGGATCGATCAGCTGGATGGCGGGGTCGTTCTCGGCGAGGTGGCGCAGTTCGACGGTGAAGCCGGTGCCGCTGTAGCACTGCAGCCGGGTGACGTCGGTGGCGGTGCCGCGCGCGGTGAGGAGAGCACGGACGTGCCGGAGACGTTCGAGGTGGCCCTTTCCCATGACGTCGTTCCAATTGACTTCGCCGATGGCGAGTAGCGCTTCGCGGCCGTCGTCGGTCTCGCCATGGACCGCGACGTCGACCTCGTGGCTGGTCTTCGCGGCAGGATCGTTGACGGTCCCGCCGGCGACCCTTGTGACCTGCCCGCCGTGGGCCGCGGGGGACGCGTGCCAGCGGGCCCACTCGCGGCAGACCTGTTCGAAGTGCGGGCCGACAACCTTGCTGCGGAAGGTGGACCGGGCGCGGTGCCAGACGGCGGGGGCGCGTCCGGGGCGTTCCAGATCGCCCCAGGCAGGGCGCATGACCGCGTGGTAGAAGGCGATGAGAGGTTCGGCGATGCGGTAGGCGGAGCGGTTGCGGCGGAACGCGTCGGCCTCGTGGGTGATCAGGCCGACGTCCTGGAGGACGCTGAGCGGGTGGGCGAGGTCGGTGGACTTGCGGCCGAGGTAGTCGGCGATGCCGCCGCGTGCGGCGTTTCCGGCGGCGATGGCGGCCAGGACGGAGTGGTAGAGCGCGGTGTCGTGGAGTTCGGGTTCCTCTGCGAGCAGGTAGCGGGCCTCGCGGAAGAGCGGACGGGCGGGATTGAGGACGGCGCGGGTGACCCAGGCGTCGAAGTCGTGGGGCCCGGCGGGGGCGTCGCCCTGGGTGAACTCGCGGCGGTAGGCGGGGGTGCCGCCGACAATGGCGTGGGTGAGCAGTGCGGTGCGCGGGTCGGTGATCTCCCAGAACTCGGCGGCGAGGCGGAAGTCCAGGGTGGGGACAACGAGTTCCAGGCCGGCGCGGCCGCGCAGCGGGGCGTTGCCGGCGAGGAGTCCGCCCATGAAGGACAAGGCGGAGCCGCACAGCAGGAGCCGTACGGGGGTGTTGGTGTGCTGAGCGGCGGGGTCGAGAGCGCGCTGGATGATCGAGGGGAGGGCCGGGGACGCCTTGGCGAGGAAGGGGAACTCGTCGATGACCGCGATGGCGGGGCCGCCCCTGTCGGCGATGCGCATGAGCTCGGTGACGGCCTCGTCCCAGTGGGTGAAGCGAAACGGGGTGGGCTGGTCGCGGTGGCGGGCGAGGGCTTCGCCGAACTGGCGCAGGGCGTCGGTTTCGGTGGTCTCGGTGGCGGTGAACATGAAGCCGCCGCTTGCCCGCGTGACGGCGTCCAGGAGGAAGGTCTTGCCCTGGCGGCGGCGGCCGGAGACCACTCCGAGGGTGGCGCGCGGGCCAGGCAGGGCGGCGAAGCGGGTCAGCTCGGCCCACTCGAAGTCGCGGTCGAACATCTCGGCAGGTTTGTCCACGGCACACCTCTATATGGATAGGTGCACTTATTATATCTGGACTTATTCATAAGTCGTTTTCATTCGTGCGTGCGTGTCCGGCATTGGCCCCGGACGATGGCGAGGCCGGGATCGGGCGGGTCGGCGGGGGTGACCGACGGGGGTCATCGCGATCGCGGATCACCGTGGAGGCCGCCGTCTTGCGCCGTGAAGTGGCAACCCGCCGGCATCCGAACCGGCATGACTGTCTCGCTGGTCGCGAACGTCGCGGCCGCTCCTGCAGTCCGCTCACGGCGGACAGGCGGTGCGTCCCGGCCGCCTGTCAGTCACGGCGGGATCCCGGCAGAAGGCGCCGTCGGGCCGGCGACCTCAGGGAGCGTGCGGAGCCGTCCACATCCCGGTCCCACCAAGGCGCGCGTCAGCGAAGCGTGTCGGCGGCCTGGCCGTGCGGCCGCCATCAAATGATCAGTTCGCGGACAGGCTTTTACAGGCACGGTGCTCGCTGGCGGGTGCGTGACACCGCCCGCTACGGCGAGCCCATGAGCGACGACAACGTCTCGCTACGCGGCCGCTGCGAGGAGACAGCCGCCCTTGACGGCATCCTGCTTGCCATCGACCGCGTCAGGCAGGCAGACGGCACGGTTATCCCAGTACGCGGAGCCGGAGCCCCATAGCACCGGGACGGAACCGCAGATGGCTGACCGACGCACACAAGCCCTCGCCACCGCGACCCGTCAGCGGACGGAACGAGCCGAGAAGGCCGTCGAGAAGGCACTTCGGCACGCCTGTTCCGCCCATGGACCAGTGACGATCGCCGGCATCGCGGCCGCAGCCGGCGTCTCGGCCGACTTCATCTACAAGCACCAGAAGTTGCGCCCTCAGATTGAAGCCCTGCGCCGCTCCAGGACAGCGGCTTCCCCGCGCGCGGGCGGGCATACCGACTCCGACGCCGAGGCTGCGGAAAGCACGCTGATCAGGCGACTCACACAGCAACTGGCGCAGATCCGCAAGCAGCATAGGGAAGAGATCACCGAACTCCGCGCCGCGCTGGAGGCCGCCCATGGCGAACTGCTGGTCCTGCGCCGACGCCTCCAAGACGACCAGTCAGCGAACCCGAGGTGAAGGCCCTGTCCATCCCTGTCAACGGCAGGCCGACCCTTGTCGGCCTCGGCGACGACGGCGGCTGCGGGTTCATCCGCTCCCTCTGCGCAATTATCGGAGCCGAATGCGTCGAATGCGTCGCCGTCACCGACCGATGGGACGCCTGGCTCGATGAGGAGAGCGCCGTCAAGAAGCAGCCGCTCAACGAAGCGGCGACCCGGCTCACACATGACTACGGGACCATGGCCAGACTCCGCGGAACCGTTGTCATCGTCGGAGCGGACCGGGGTGCCAACGTCTCCGTCAGCCTCTCACCTGATCAGATCGACACCCTTCGCTGCCGAGCCGCGGATGCACCGCACTGGTGAGGGGGCCGCCCGGTGCCCCCAGAATCGACGGGCTTCTGCGTATGCATACGGCTATGACAGGCGATCATGTTCGCTGGAAAGCGATGGTCTGACGGGCTGCGGCCCAGGCATGCTCGAAGGCCGTAGCGGTCAGTGCCTCTGGGCTGTGGCCCTCCCATTCCGAGATCGGAATCTGTGCAGTCAAGCCGAACTCGGACTCGTAGTCGGCGAGCTGACCGGTGGCCTGAGCGCCCAACCACTCTGCGAGTGATGCAGCGGCGACCGGGGTCTGCCTTGGTCCTTGGAGCTCGATCTGCCTGGTGACTTGGCCGGCATCGTCGACCTCGAAGTAGAACCAGACATCTTCTTCATCCCAGTAGCAGCGAATCCAGGTCATCACTTGGCGGGTCGCGCCTCCCGGCTTGGCTCTGCGTGGGCCTGGCACCTTGCCCGGAGTCGCGTGGCCGGGGAGGTGAGCTCCAACGCCCGGTTGTCGCGACCACTGGCCATGTGATCGAGCCAGCGCTCGTACCAGGCCAAGAAGTCGCTGGCTGATGAGACGTTGGGACCCCAGAAGCCGTCACTGTTCCCGGTGATGATCCGCCCAGCCAGGGGCCCGGTGATGCCGAGAAGGACCAGATCGCTGCAGCCGGCTTCGATGATGTTCAGGAAGAGATCGCCCTCGGCAGTCCGTTGGTCGACTGCTGTGAAGCCCCGTGGGGTCCCACGCTCACCTTGGGGGTCCATGGTGAGCAGGTAGCACCTGTCCAGGGGCAGCAGTCCGTAGAAGGGTGCGGCCCCGCTGCCACCGAGTCCGGTGAGGAACGCGCGGTAGGGGGCGGGTAGTTCGATCTGGGTGTCCGCCTCGAACCGGGATACTCGGGCTGCCGACAGCGGCGGGGTGAGCCGGAACTCGTGCCGTTCCTCACCGAACGAGTGGCTCCGCTGCTGAGCAAAAGGGATCGCGGCCAGCTTGCGTCGCAGGCGGGGTATGCGGGAGTCCATGGGAACTCTTCTCTCATGTCACCTGGCAATTTAGCGAGCGGATGCTCCGACGTCATGCTCGCTGTCGAGGCGGTTCCTTCACGGCCGGCCGCCGGAGCCGGTCGGGTCGAGAATCTGTCGAAGCCCGACGATGCCTTGCCGCCACGGGCCCTCAGCATCGGCCTCCCCCAAAGCGACAAGAGCTCGGACGGCTTGATGAGTACTCGATCGAGAGCTCGAACGGCCAGGAGCCGCAGGTCGGCGGGCAGCGGTGGCAGAGGCTGCTTTGGCCCATAGGGCGTGGTGACAGGGCTTCCTCCAGGGACTTGCGCGGCGATCAGGGCGGCTGCGGCGACGGCCTGGGCACCCTCGTCGCTCTCCAGATATCCCTCGGTGCTGATCGTCCGCAGAAGCGCCTCGCGAAGGACAGCTTCCCGTTCGCCTTCGACTGCCTCGTCCAAGTCGCCGGCGAAGTCGGCGGCCGTGTCGTTGTCGAAGGGTCCGGAATCCCAGGTGCCCATCATTCCTCCTGCATAGCGTCGGTGCTGGGAGAGCCTGCCAGAGTGCACTGAGTGGACGTTAAGTCCGATCTTCCCTAGTTTGTGATCGCTCGATCGTGGTACTGATCGCCGTACGGGGCGACCGTTCGCCATGTGCATGCTGGGATGCGGGCATGGACCGAAGACCGTATCCGAGCGACTTGTCGGATGAGCATTGGGCGTTGATTGAGCCGATGATCACGGCCTGGAAGCAGGCGAGGGTGGCGCGGTCGGCGACCGGTGATCCCGGGGCCTGCGATCTGCGGGAGGTCGTGAACGCGATCTTCTACCAGAGCCGGACGGGCTGTCAGTGGCGCTACCTGCCCCATGACCTGCCGGCCTGGTCGGCGGTGTTCTACTACTTCACGCTGTGGCGCCAGGACGGCCTTGACCAGCGGATCCAGGAACTCCTGCGCTGCCAGGTCCGGGAGAGAGCCCGGCGATTAGAGGACCCGTCCCTCGTGATCATCGACACCCAGTCCGTGCGCGGGGCCGCCGGTGTCCCGAAGACCACGACGGGACTGGACGCCAACAAGAAGGTGTCGGGCCGCAAGCGGGGACTGGCGGTCGACGTGCTGGGGCTGATCATCGGCGTCGTTGTGCTCGCCGCATCCGCCCACGACAACGCCGCCGGCACCGCCCTGCTCGACCAGGCCGCCGAGCGGTGCGGGATGCGTCTGGAGAAGGCTCTGGTGGACCAGGGCTTCAAGGACGAGGTCCTCATCCACGGTGCCCTGCTGGACATCGACGTCGAAGTCGTCCGCCGCAACCCGGCTGACCAGGGCAAAGGCTTCGTCCCGCAACCGAAGAGGTGGATCGTGGAGCAGGTCAACGGCACGCTGATGCTGCACCGCCGACTGGCCCGCGAGTACGATCACCGGCCCGACACGTCCGCCTCGCGCGTCTACTGGGCCTCGATCGCGAGCATGACCCGCCGCCTCACCACACCGAGTCCAGCCTGGCGCGGCACCCTCGGACTGGCCGCGTGAACGTCATCGAACTCCTGGCCGACCTCCAGGCCCAGCACGACAAGACCGCAGCCCGTGCCGACGAACTGCGTGACCAGATCCAGCACTTGACCGCCGCCCTGACCGAGACCGAAGCGCGACTCGCGAACCTGGTCACCACCCGGAAGGTCATCGCCGAACTCGCACCGGCTTCAGGCCAACCCGCACCGCCCGAGACGAACACCGCCCACCAGGCCATCGTGAACACCTTCAACCAGCATCCCGATCAAGAGTTCCGAGCCCGTGAGCTGCACGAACTCCTCGGCATGCCCACCGACGAGGCATCCGTCAACATCACCCGAAGCCGCCTCGGACGCCTCACCCGCCAAGGCTTCCTCACTCAACCCGGACGAGGCCGCTACCAGAAGCGGACTTAACGTCCACTGAGAAGACCTGTGCCCGTGCTGCCGTTGTGGCTCACTGAACCGCTCTGGGACCAGTTCGCGGTCCTGCTGCCCGTGCGGCCGGAGTACCATCCGGACCATCCGCTCGGCTGCCACCGCAGGCGCATCAGCGACCGGATCATCTTCGACAAGTTGCTGCAACTGCTGTGCTTCGGCTGCTCTTACGAGGCGATTGCCGACAAGACCTGCTCGGCCACCACGATCCGCAGCCGCCGCGACGAGTGGATACGACTGCGCGTCTTCGCCGCGTTCAAGCAGATCGCGCTGGAGTCCTACGACCGGATCGTCGGTCTCGTCCTCGACCAGATCGCCGTGGACGGCTCCATCACCAAAGCCCCCGGAGGCGGCGAGGCGGCCGGGCGTTCCCCGGTCGACCGCGGCAAACAGGGCCTGAAACGCTCCGGCATGACCGACGGATACGGAATTCCCCTGGGACGCGTTCTGGCCGGGGCCAACCGCCATGACTCCCCGCTACTTGCCCCGACCCTGGACCGCCTGGACGACCTCGGACCCCTGCCCGACGACATCACCGTGCACCTGGACGTCGGCTACGACTCCGACAAGACCCGCACCCTGCTCGCCGAACGCGGCCTGCACGGCCGGATCGCGGACAAAGGCGAGAAAGCGCCCATCCAGGCCAGTCAGAGGTGGGACGTGGAGCGCACCCACGCCTGGCAAAACGCCTTCCAGCGCCTCGCCCGCTGCTGCGAGCGCCGGACCACCGTCATCGACATGTTCTTCGACCTCGCCGACACCATCATCACCGTCCGCAGCCTGATCCGCCGGGCATGGACGACCCACCGTTGGGACGAACCCCACACCGCCGCCCATGACTACACACCGACGGTGGCATGCGGGGCGCGCCCACTACCCAACCGCCCCGCAAAACGCGTTCCACCGCCTTGCCCACCGCCACGAGCGCCAACGCGTTCCTCGCCGACGGCTGCGACGACTCCGACGGCATCGACCTGGACCAGGTCCTGGTGGCACGGACGTGGGCGACCAGCCGCCCTGGCCCGCACGCCTGTCGCCAAGCCGCAGACACCGCAAGGGAGTTGCCCGACCACGCCCGCGAGATGCTCACGAACGGCCATGTCGCCGACCAGGGGCACACCGAGAAGCCGATTCTCACTCGTCGAAGAGGATCATGCCCTCACCTTTTGTCGCGGCGTCGGCGAAGAAGCGGGTGAGTTCCTCGTAGAACGACTTGTCGTAGTCCTTGCGCCGCCCCCGGTCAGGCACCAGGGCCACACCCGCCGTGGCCATCTCCTCCGGATCGGCCTGGGCGACGAGCGCGTCGAACGGGCGCTGCCCCAAGGCTGCCGCGATCGCCGCCACCTCAGCGGGAGTCACGCGATTCGGCTCGAACGGCATGTCGCCGAACTCGGACTGCAGCCAGGGCTCGACGTCGTCCGGCTGCGGAATGAATCCTTCGCTGCTCTGCAACTCGACCGTTGTCCCCCCGCTCTTGAGCAGGAATTCGAACAACTTCAGGGACCTCGTCGGTATGGAGAGGCCGTAGTCGACGCCCTCTTCCTGATACCACTCGACCAGCGCGGACCAGTCGTCGGTGTACCGGGTCAGCTGCTCAGGGGAGAAATTGGCGTAACTCAGTGAGGTCATGCCCGCAGGTTAATTGCCGCTACCGACAGAGAGCTCCGGCCCGCGGCCTCACCGTGCGACCGGTAGGTCGATCTCCGCCTGTACCGTCTTTCAGAGCGAAGGGCCCGAAACCACACCCCAGCGGTCGGCCAGTGCCTCCACCAGGAGGAGGCCGCGGCCCGACTCCGCGGTGGGGTCGGTGTGCCGTTGGGTGCGGCTCTCGTGCACCGAGCCGGGCACCCATCTGCCCGCTCTGGCCAAGATCGCTCGGGATCTCCAGCTGCCTGCGCCGGTGGTCCGGTCCGCTCTGGAACAGCTCGCCACCGAGGGGCTGGTGACCCTCCACGACGGCTACCACCTCTACAGCGTCGTCACGATGACCCCGACCGAGCGCGCCTACCGACTCATCCGGACCGTGATCCACCACAGCTACCTGCCCGGCGAGCGGTTCATGAACCGCGATGAGATCGCCCGGACGTTCGAGATCGGCACCAAGGAAGCCGCGGCAGCGGTCGCCAGCTGGTCACTGAGGGGCTGCTGACGGGGCCGCGTGGGCAGTACGTGGCGGTTTTGTGTCGATGTGGAAGTCGTCGATGGTGAAGCCGCCGGGCATGGCCGTGCGCAGCGGGAGCGGCTTGACCACCAGGACGTGGCCCTGGGCGGTCAGTTGTTCGCGCAAGTCGCCGGTGCCGTAGGCGGAATCGCCGAGCACGGTCAGCGTCCCTCGTTCTGGTCTTCGTCGCTCAGTAATCACAGAGCGTCGCAACTCCATGATCACCGGGACTTGCGCCCGTTCTGCTGCCGGTGTCCCCAACCGCGCCTATCCGCGTGGCCTCTTATGGCCACGGCGCTCATTCAGGACGAGGAAGGCGGCCCCGGCCTACTCGACGGCGCCGCCGGCATAGCCCTGGCCCTCCTCGCGCCCAGCACCGCCGCACCACCCCGGTCCGCCTGGGACGCGTGCCTCCTCATCGCTTGATCCACCGACCGAAGGACCTCTATGCCTCCCGACCGCTGGCAGCAGCACAACATCACCTTCGTCGACCGCGAGATTGCCCGGCGCACCATCGCCGAACGCCTCGGCCCCACCCTGATCGAGGCCGAGGCCGACGGGCAGCTCACCGGCTGGTGGTTCATGAACAAGCAGCCCTGGCCGCTGCGTTACCTCGCCGACAAGCCCTCACCAGCCATTGAGTCGTTCCTGAGCGATCTCATCGGCGACGGCGTGACCGTGTCGTGCCTGCCCTGCGTCTACGAGCCCGAGACCGACACGTTCGGCGGCCCGGAGGCCATGGACGCAGCCCACGAACTGTTCCACAGCGATTCCCGCCACCTGCTCACCTATCAGACGAGCCCGATGCACTTGGGACGCCGGGGAGACCGCCGTCCTGCCGGCGAGCGCCATGATGCGCGGCGCCGGACTCGACTGGTTCGAACAGGGCGACGTATGGGCGAAGGTCGCGACCCTTCGACCGGCCATCGCCCCACAACCGTTCGAACGAGCCGCCGAACTGGCTCCGGCCATGCGCAAGCTCATGACCGCCGACGCCCACAGCCTCTGCCGCCCTGGTGGCCCACTCCACGCTCACGAGGAATGGGTGACCGCCTTCGAACGGGCCGGTGCCACGCTCGCCGACCTCGCAGCCCGCGGTGCCCTCACCCGCGGTCTGCGCGCCGTCATCGCCCACCACGTGATCTTCCACGCCAACCGCATCGGTCTCCTCCGGGACGACCAGAGCGCCCTGTCCCACATCGCACGAGAGGTAGTCATGGAAACGAGTGACCACACCGCGTCGCCCACCGACGCAACGGCCGACATCGATAGCGTCAGCGCGGTGAACACCGACACGATCACCACCCCCACGGCGGATGCCGAGCGCCTCCGCAACGCCCTGGTCGACCGCCTCCGCGCGGACGGACACGCCCGCACGCCCGCCGTCGAGACCGCGTTGCGGATCGTACCCCGCCACGTGTTCGTGCCCGACGCGTCCCTCGAAGACGCCTACGCCAACGCACCTGTGCACATCAAGTACGACACCGACGGCACGTCCATCTCCTGCGCCTCCCAGCCGGGCGTCGTCGCCCTCATGCTGGACCAGCTCGACGCCCAGCCCGGCGAGCGCATCCTGGAACTCGGCGCCGGCACCGGCTACAACGCCGGTCTGCTCGCCCACCTGGTCGGCGAGAGCGGACACGTGACCACCCTCGACGTCGACGACGACCTCGTGGAGGGCGCCCGCACGAGCCTCGCCGCCGCTGAGATCACCAACGTCGAGGCCGTGACCCGTGACGGGGCACTCGGCTACGCCGAAGCAGCGCCGTACGACCGGATCATCGCCACTGTGGGTGCACACGGCGTGCCGCACGCTTGGCTGCAGCAGCTCGCCCCCGGCGGCCGGCTTCTCGTCCCTCAGCGCCTCAAGGGCACGGTGTCCCGCTCCATCGCCTACGAGCAGCGTGACGGCCGGTGGGTGTCCCTCGGCAGCGAGATGAACACCTTCATGCCGCTTCGGCGGGGCATCGCCGACGACGACCGCCGAGTGATCCCGCTCAGTACGGACGGCGCCGTACGACTCCAGGCCCCCGCCGGGCTCAGCGTCGACGCCGATGCCCTCACAGGTGTACTAGACCAGCCGCGCACCGAGGAGTGGACCGGCATGACGGTCCGCGCCATGGAATCGCCGGAGTGGATGGAACTGTTCGTCACCTGCTCCCTCCCCTCCGGCCTGATCCGGATGCTGTTCCCCCAGAGCGCCAAGGGCACGCTGCTCACCGAGGACCCCTACCCCTCGTCGACCGCGATCGTCGACAAGGGTGCCGTCACCTACCTCGCCCGGCGCGTGTCCAAGGAGAAGACCCCCGAAGGCGACAGGCTCTGGGAGTTCGGCGTCATCGGCCACGGCCCCGGCAGCGACGAGCTGGCCGCGAAGGTCGCCGACGCCATCCGTACCTGGGACTGGGAGTACCGAGGCCGTGAGGCCACGTTCGAGATCCAGCCTCTCGACGCCCCCGAGATCGAGCGGCGCCCCGGTCTCTTCGCCCTCGACACGCCGCTGAACCGCATCGTCGTCGACTGGCGATGACGCCCCACGCGTAGCGGACGGTGCCCGTCGGCACACGGCCGGCGGGCACCGTCGTTTCAGCAGTCCTCACTCTCGACCCCGGGGGATCCATGGACCCACACGGCTCCATAGCCCAGCGTTTCCCGCTCGTCGCCCGATTCCGACCCGCCTGCCTGCCCCTGCCTGAACGCGTACGCGCACTCGTCGACCTGGCAGACACCGCGGTGAAGAAGGCCGACCAAGGACTCGCATCGGCCGTCTACAACCAGGCTGCGCTCATCGCCTCCGACCTCGACCTCCCCGACCTCGCCCGCGCGATGTGCCACCGGCACGCCGCCGCCTACCTTCATGCCTGCCCCCTGCCCGGCATGAGCGCGATCCGAGGACTGGAACCGGTCGTCAACCTCGCTCGCCTCCAGATCCGCGCCGGTCACGCCGATGAGGGCCGTCAGCGACTCCTCAGCCTGTACAAGGCCGTCGAGACGGGCACAGCCGCCCGGTTCGAGGGCGTCAACGTACCTGCGAACCTCACTGCGACCGGCGTTGACCGTCACGAGGTTCGCGCGTGGCTGTGGCGCGTCCTCCTCGCCGACGGCACGCGCACCCTCACCACCAAGGGGCGCTGGGCCGAGGCGCTGGTACACATCGAAGCCCACCACGGCATCGGAAAGCGGATGCTCGACGGTCGGCAGGTCGCCGTACTCGCCGCCCTCGTTGCGGGTGACACCGCGCGGGCCGCTGATCTCCTTGCCGACACGATGCCCGGCGACCCGTGGGAACAAGCCGTCACGGCATGCCTGACCGTTCTATGCCGCCGCGACGCCGGGCAGCCGACCGACGGCCACCTGACAGACCTGGTGACGGCCTACTCCAAACGGAAGACCGAATCCGGGATGACCGTCTTCGACACCCGGCTCGGACTCACAGTCCTCGACGCGATCGGGCCCGCCGAGGCGCTCACCGCGCACCGCATCGTCGAGGACCTCCACTGCGGGACGACGGACGCCGAAGACGGCTATGCGGCCCGCGAGAACTTGGCTCACTCTCTGTTCACCGAGATCGCCACGGACCGGCAAGTGCAGGACTGTCGCGCACTGGTGCGCTCCTGCGCCCTTGGCGGAGGGCTCCTCCCGGACAAGCTGCGAGGAGAACTGACGGCGGCTCCGCGTGCCGGCGACCGCGTGATCAGGGAAAGCCTCGCACGTTCCTCCGATCCCGGAGGGACTCGACCCCTGTGGCTCTGACGGTGTCGAGCCCGACGAGGCGGAGCATCTCGGCCTGGAGTCCCTGCCGGATGATGCTGATCCGTTGGAGAAATTTCGGAGATCAACCCTCCGTCCGCTCACGCAAACGGCCCCGGACGAGACGTCCGAGGCCGAGTAGGGCCCTTCCTGGGGGACAACCCCAGGTCAGAGCGGTAACGCGTTGTGCCCCCGGCAGGATTCGAACCTGCGACACCCGCTTTAGGAGAAAACGTAAAGCGATCATGAGTTTCCGTGAGCATCGAGTGAGCCTCTGTGAGCCCTGGTTGCTTGGCCGTTACTGACTTCGGCTCGTTAGGGTGACGCTGGATCGTCGAGGGCCAGGCCGGTTCCGGCTATGAAGCCGTCGAGGGTGTCCGGCCGGTACTGAAGG
>NZ_JBEZKP010000017.1:0-116677 GCF_040706335.1 Streptomyces sp. NPDC048389
GGTGGTGGGGGGGGGGGGGGGGGGGCGGGGGGGGGGGGGGCGCGGGGGGGGGGGGGGGCGCCCCCCCCCCCCCCCGCCCCCCCCCCCCCCCGGCCCCGCTCTGCGCCCCCGGTGGGGGGCCGCCGGGCCGCCCCCCCCCCCCGTCGATCAGCTCGCCCGTCGATCAGCTCTCCCGTCGGTCAGCTCTCCCGTCGGTCAGGACACGTCGTCCGGCGACGACATGGCGTGGAGCCGCAGTGCCAGCTGGATCTCGAGCGACCTCGCCGGGTCCTGCCAGTCCGGGCCGAGCAACCGGCCGACGCGCTCGAGCCGTTGGGCCACCGTGTTCACATGGACGTGCAGGTCGTCCTTGGTACGGGCCGGGCTCATCCCGCTCGCGAAGTAGGCGCCCAGGGTGCCAACGAGGTCGGTGCCGCGGCGCCGGTCGTACTCGACGATCTCGCCGATGGTGCGGTGCACGAAGCCGTCGATGTCGCCCGGATCGGCGAGCAGCATCCCGAGGAAGCCCAGGTCCTGTGCCGCCGCGCCCTCCCCGGCGCGGCCGAGGAGCCGCAGCGCGTCGAGACAGCGGCACGCCTGGGCGTACGCGTCGGCCACCGGGCCGGGGTCCTCGGCCGGGGAGGCGACCGGGGAAGAGGCGCCGACGGTCACCGGCTCGCGGAGCGCGCCGCCCAGTTGACGGGCCGTCCGGCGCGCCAGGCCGGCGGCGGTGTCGCCGGGGCCGAGGGGCAGCAGCAGGACCGCGCCGCCGTCACGGGCGGCGGCGAGGCCGGAGCGGGTCGCGGCGAGGTGCGAGGCGGCGGACCACAATCGCCGCCGGTCGGCGGTCTCGCGCGCGGACACGTCACCACGCGCGGCGGTGTCACGGCGCAGGGAAGTGTCACGGCGCGGCGCGGCCGCCTCATGGCGGACGGAGACGCCGTGGCGTGAGGTGGCGTCGGCACGGGCCGAGGGGCTGCGCCGGGCTCCAGCGCCGACGCCGCCTGCATCGTCGGCGCGGGCGACCGCGGTCCCTGCCGGAGCGTCGATGCGGGCGGCGAGCACCACATGAGGGGCGTCGAGGTCCGCCCGCAGGCGCGCGGCGCGCTCCCTCAGCAGCCTGGGGTCGCGGTCCGGGGCGTCGAGCAGGTCGTCGAGCAGTTCGCCCCGCACCCGCTGTTCCGCGTCGTGCGCGGACCGCTCGGCGAGCAGCAGCAGGGAGGTGACCATCGCGGCCCGTTCGAGGGTGCGGCGGTCGACGGGGTCGAGGTCGGGGTGCCCGTGGAGTACGAGGGAGCCGAAGATCTCGCCGCCTGCGGCGACGGCGGCGACCCAGTCGTCGCCGTGCCGTGCCGCGTGGCCGCCCGCGCCGGTGGTGTCAGGGCCGGTCCCGGTGAACTCGACCGTACCGTCCAGGACTTCGGAGAGCGCCGCGGCCACGTCGTCGACGCCTCCGCCGCGCAGGACCAGCTCGGTCAGGCGGTCGTGGACGTCGGAGGCGCGTTCGAGGACGCCGCTGTGGTCCTGGATGATCGTGTTGGCCCGCTCCAGGTCGGCGAGTGCGGAGCGGGTCTCCGCGAGGAGGTTCGCGGTGTCGATGGCCACGGCGGCGTGCGCGGCGAAGGAGGCGAGCAGCGCGACCTGCTCCCGCTCGAACACCCTGGCGCGCCGGTCGGCGGCGAACAGCACGCCGATGACCTGGCTGCCGAGCATGAGCGGCACGCCGAGGATGGCGACGAGCCCTTCGTCCCTGACGGCTGCGTCGATGGTCCCGGTGTGCTGGAAGCGGGCGTCGTCGAAGTAGCTGTCGGTCACGTACGGCCGGGCGGTCTGGGCGACGAGTCCGCCGAGCCCTTCCCCCATGCCGAGCCTGACCTGCTGGAACCGTGCCGACACCGACCCTTCCGTGACCCGCATATAGGTGTCGCCGGCCGCCGGGTCGTTCAGGCTGAGGTAGGCGACCTCGGTGCCGAGCAGGGAGCGGGCGCGCTGCACGATCGCCCGGAGCACCGCGTCGAGATCGCGCAGACCCGCGAGGTCGTGCGCGGTCTCGAAGAGGGCGGACAGCTCCGCCTCCCGGCGACGGCGGCCCTCCAGCTCGGCGCGCACCCGTAGCGCCAGCTGCTTGGCGTGCTCGAGCGAGGCCAGCTCCCCGGGTCCCGCGCCATCCGCGCGGGCGAGGAGCAGCGGCCTGTCGTACGCCTCGGCGGCTGCGCCTCTGGCGAGGAGCTCCAGGTAGGGCGCTTGATCGTGGGACATGGACACAGGATTACCTGCCGTACGGGTGGTCGCACCAGCCCTGTGGACGACGAAGCGGCCCGGCGGCGGGCGTCAGTGTGCGGTCCATCCGCCGTCGAGGGCCAGCGAGGTGCCGGTGATGAACGACGCCTGCGGCGAGCACAGGTACAGGGCGGCGTCGGCCACTTCCTCGGGCTCGACGAGCCGCTTGATCGCCGAGTCCTTGAGCAGTACGTCGCTGAGGACGCGCTCCTCGGGCAGTGCGTGAGCGGCGGCCTGGTCGGCGATCTGCTTCTCGACGAGCGGCGTGCGGACGTATCCGGGGTTGACGCACACGGATGTCACACCGTGTGGCGCGCCTTCGAGTGCGGCCGTTTTGGAGAGCCCTTCGAGGCCGTGTTTGGCGGCCACATAGGCTGACTTGTAGGCGGAGGCGCGCAGCCCGTGCACCGACGAGATGTTGACGATACGGCCCCAGCCCTGCGCGTACATGTGTGGCAGCGCGCCCCTGATCAGCCGGAACGGCGCCTCCAGCATCACGGTGAGGACGGTGTGGAAGACGTCGGGCGGGAAGTCCTCGATGGGGCGGACCAGTTGGAGTCCGGCGTTGTTGACGAGGATGTCCGTGCCGGCGGCGGCCGCCTCCGCGGCGTCCAGGTCGGTGAGGTCGAGCAGTTGCGGCTGCAGGGCTCCGACGAGGCCGTCGCCGAGACCGGCGAGTGCGGCCAGCCCTTCCGCGTCCCGGTCGACGGCTCTGACCTCGGCTCCGGCAGCCGCGAGCCGGAGCGCGCAGGCGCGGCCGATGCCGCTCGCGGCACCGGTGACAAGGGCGGTACGGCCACTGAGATCGACGGACACGGGCGAGGCCCCGGGGGCGGGGACTGCGGTGCCGGAAGGTGTGGTGGTGCCGTGAGATGTGATGCCGTGAGGTGTGGTGGGCGCGGTCATATGGGGCACCCTAGGCAGCGATCACCCGGCCACCGATGTGGTGCCAACCCATACTTCAGTACTTCTTGGTGGGTTGGAACCATGCTGGTCCCTCGGTGAGCGCATGCTTGATCCGAAAGGTCGCGAAGTCCTGGAGTTCGGGCAACGCGTCGACGGGGAACCAGCCCACCTCGAGGGACTCCTCGTCGTTGACCCGCGCCTCGGCGGCGCCGCTCACGGCCCGGCACCGCATGGTGATGTCCATGTACTGGCACACGTCACCGTTGGGATAGGTCACGGGCCTCGGCAGCGCCTGGACGAGGACGACCCGCTCGGCGACGCACCGCACGGCGGTCTCCTCGTACACCTCGCGTTCCGCGGTCGCCGCGGGCTCCTCCCCCGGTTCCGGGATGCCGCCGATGATCGACCAGTTGCCGGTGTCGGCGCGCATGCCGAGCAGCACGCGCCCCCGGTCGTCGAAGACGACGGCGCTGACACCGGGCAGGAACAGCAGCTGATGGCCGGCGCTTGCCCGGATGGCGCGGATGAATTCGGGAGTTGCCATGCTCCGGACCCTAACGGGCCCCGGCCCGGCGGCCGAACCGCCGACTGCGCGTCCCGGAGGCGAGCCCCGGCTCTTCCGGCCTCACCGGGCGTGCCGGGCCGTGCGGCGCTTACGCCGGGTCGCCGGCCGGCTCGGGGTCCGTACGCCGCCGCTCCCGTACGGCGCCGACCGCCGCCGCGGCCAGGCCGCCCGCGGTGAGCAGCACCAGCGCCAGATCCGGCGCGACGCCGAGCCGGGTCGCGGGTGTCAGCGACGAGCGCAGGGGCACCTCGGCGACCAGGGCGTCGGGCGTGAACATCGCCGTCTCCTCGACGATCTTCCCGTCGGGCAGGATGACGGCGCTGACACCGCTGGTGACCGGCACGACGACGGAGCGGCTGTGTTCCACGGCCCGCACCCTGGACATCGCCAGCTGCTGGTAGGTCATCTCGCTCCGCCCGAACGTGGCGTTGTTGCTGGGCACCGAGACGAGCTGCGCGCCGTGCGTGACGGTGTCGCGCGCCGCATCGTCGAAAGCGGCCTCGAAGCAGGTGACGAGCCCGACCCTCGTACCCGCCAGGTCGAAGACGCCGACCTCGTGGCCGGGCCCGAAGTCGCGGCGGACCCGGTCGACGTCGTCGTTGAAGATCCGTACGACGGAGCGCATGGGAATGTATTCGCCGAACGGCTGGACGTGCCGCTTGTCGTAGGTGTCGACGGGCCCGTGGTCCGGGTCCCACTCGATCAGGGTGTTGCGGAGCTTGCCGGTCTCCGGCGTGAGCACGGCGCCGATGACGGTCGGCACTCCGATGGCCTTCACCGCCTCGTCGATGACCTGCCGGGCGTCCGCGTTGCGGTACGGGTCGAGGTCGGAGGAGTTCTCCGGCCACAGCACGAAGTCGGGCCGGGGCTCCTTGCCCGCCGCGACGTCCGCGGCGAGCTGCTCGGTCCGCGCGGCGTGGTTGTCGAGGACGGCCCGGCGCTGGGCGTTGAAGTCGAGGCCGAGACGGGGCACGTTGCCCTGGATCGCCGCGACCGTCGCCGTGCCGTCCTGCGCGGAGGCGTCGACGAGGGGCCGGGAGGCCAGAGCGGCGGCGACGGGCACGAGCAGGGACAGCAGCGCGGCCGTGGCGGCGGTGCGCCGGACGACCGCGCCACGGCGGTGGCCGGCCACCTGCCGTGCGGTCTCGTAGAGGCCGAATCCGCAGAGCACGACCGCGAAGCCGAGCACGGGAGTACCGCCGAGGGCCGCGAGCGGCAGGAAGAATCCGTCCGCCTGCCCGAACGCGATCTTGCCCCAGGGAAACCCGCCGAACGGCACCCGGGCACGGGCCGCCTCTCCGGCGACCCAGACGGCAGCGGCCCACACCGGCCAGGCGGGCAGCCGTGAGACGGCGGCGATACCCGTGCCCGCGAGCGCCACGAACAGGGCCTCCGCCGCCACCAGTGCCAGCCATGGCACGGGGCCGACCTCCTCGCCCGTCCAGATGAGCAGCGGGAGCAGGAACCCGAGCCCGGCGAGGTAGCCGAGCCCGAAGGCCGAGCGCAGGCGGCGGCCCCGCAGGGTCCAGCCCAGCAGGGCGAACGCCGGGAAGGCCAGCCACCACAGCGGGCGCGGCGGGAAGCTCGCGAAGAGAAGCAGGCCGCTGAGCGCGGCGGCGCCGGGACGTACGAGCCGGCGCAGCAGCGGTCGGCCGGCAGCGGCCGCGGGCTCTGGGGTGTCGACGGAGGTCATGGTGGCGCTCACCTGGCGGAGTCTACGGCGGAGGACTGTGAAGGGCGCAGTCGCGTCGGCCGGCCGAGCAGCAACGGTTCTTCTCGATTCCCCCGCGCCTCGGCGGAGCGAACGTTAACGTGTGCGCCAGTCCTGCGCGCCCGGAACCGTTTCAGGTCGGTTCCGGCTGCCGCCGAGCGGTCGGCTCCGGCCCGCCGCGTCCACGCGCGGGGCCCGTCACGGTCGGGGGGCCACGGGATGGATCCAGCGGGCAAACCGCCCATGGGCCGGGAACGCCGAAGCGGTCCCGACGCCACGGGTGTCGTGGTCCTGGCCGGCTGTGCCGCCTGGTCACTGGTCAGCGCGGCCGGCCGGGACGGCAGACCGGAGGGTGTGCTGCTCGCCGTGTTCGCCGTCACGGCGGGATACGCCTGCGGACGGCTGTGCGGGTCGGTGC
Organism: Streptomyces sp. NPDC048389; assembly: GCF_040706335.1. Classification (NCBI taxonomy): domain Bacteria; kingdom Bacillati; phylum Actinomycetota; class Actinomycetes; order Kitasatosporales; family Streptomycetaceae; genus Streptomyces; species Streptomyces sp. NPDC048389. The sequence goes on from NZ_JBEZKP010000017.1 coordinate 5,860, forward strand.
TCCCGGCGGGCGCCTTCGCCGCCGCCGCGCTGGGTGCCCTCGCCCTGGCGGTCGCATCCCGCGACGGGGTTCCGGGATCGGTCGCCGGCACGGGCACGCCACCGGGTCACGCGGGCGCGGGCGCCGCGCTCCTGGTACTCGCCGCCGGTGCGGCCTGCTGCGCGGCGTCCGCCACCCGTTCCGGGTCCGCGCGACCGGCGGCACGGCTGCTCGCACTCGCCGTGACGTGCGCGGCCCTCGTTCTGGGGTCTCTGCCGGCCTTCGTGGCGTGTCTGGCCGTGCTCCTCTGGTCGCTCGCCACGGTGCGGACCCAGCGGCGCACCGCGTTCCTCGCGGCGCCGGCTCTCGCGACGGGCCTCGTGGCCGGCGCCTCATGGGCCGTGGCCGAGGACGCCCTCCCCGCAAGACTCGCCGCTTCCGTGGAGGCGCCGCTCACCCCCAACAGGGTGGCCCTGTGGCGGGACGCGGTCACTCTTGCTGCGGAGGACCCGCTACGGGGCGCCGGCCCGGCGCGCTTCGGCCGGCTGAGCCCCACGTCCGCCGGATCGGCGGACTCGGACGGCAAACCGCACTCGGCCCTGCTCCAGCAGGCGTCGGAACAGGGCGCGGTCGGCGTCGCCCTGCTCGGGGCGGCTTTCGCCTGGATTCTCCATGGGATGTGGCGCTCACCCCGCCCGGCATCCGTGGTGCTGAGCGCGGCGGGCGCGCTGACGGCCCTGGCGGCGCTCGCATGCGTCGGCAATGCCCTGAGTTTCGCACCGGTGACGGCCGGAGCAGGGCTGCTCGCGGGGCTGGCCACGGCGGGCACGGGGGCGGGCAGGAACGACGCGTGGCCGGGGAAGGCCCCTTCGCGGAGAGGGCCCGGGAAGGGACGGGACCGCCTCGGGGACCGGCGCGGTGCCTGAGGAGGCCCGGTCAGCGGCAGGGACTCGGGCGACGGGAGGGCGTACGCCGACGAACCGGACCGGCGCAGACGGCATGACCAGCAGGTCCCCGACCGGACCGGCGCAGGCGCCCGTACCGCACGACCCGAACCGGACCGGCGCAGCCCCCGCACCGCACGACCCGAACGGTCCCCCTGATCCCGGTGATGACGCTCTCATGCCTGGGCGGCCCCGTCCGCCCTGCCGGTGCTCTGCTCCATCCCGGCCAGCCGGGCGCGGATGACGCGCACCGCGGTCGCCGCGTCGTCGACGGTCACGGTGAACATGCCGCCGTCGCCGAGGGTGACCACCAGGCCCTCCCCCCGCCGCACGACCACCGCGGTGCCCTGCTCCGGGCGCCAGCGGCAGCCCCAGCCGCCCCACTGTCGGGGTGTCACCTTGGAGGTGTAGTCGGCGCTCACGACATGGGAGAGGGGAATGTGCCGGTGGGGCACACCGATGTGGCCGCAGCGCACGTCCACCGCGTACCTGTCGATCCTGACCACCACGTGCACAAAGGCGAGCGTGCCGTAAAGGATCATGATGCCGGCCGCGAAGCAGCCGATGACGGCCATCAGCAGCGCGGCGATGCCCGTGGTCCATGTGGCGTCGACCGCCAGCTTGGCGCCGAGGGCCAGACACCCAGCGCCCGCCACCGCGGGCAGCCACTGCATACGGTTGGTCGCGCGGCCGGTCCAGACCTCCGGAAGAGCATCCGAGCCGCACCCCTCGTAGCCGAAGTGGTGCCTCATGACTTGGACACTACCCACCAACCGGACAACAAGTACTACCGCGGCGAAAGCGGTCGAAACGACCGGCCCTCGGCGTCCGCCGTCAGCGCGCGGGGGTGACGGCCGGCAGCAGACGGCCTTCCGCGTAGTTCAGCGCCTCGGCCGGCAGGGTGGACTCCGTCCCGCTGAGCAGGACGGTGAGCCGGCTGCTCGCCGCCGCGTCGGGCGCGGGCCGCACTCCCATGCGGCGCAGCGCCTGCGCGGCGACCGCGCCTGCGGAGCCGTGCAGCACCAGGGGCGGCCTGTCAGGCTGCTGGACGGCGGCCCGGATGCGCTCGGAGACCAGTTCGTAATGGGTGCAGCCCAGAACGACGGCCCTTACGTCGCGCGGGGTGAGCGCGGCCGCCGCGGCCACGGCCCGGTCGATGGCGGTCTCGTCCGCCTGCTGCACGGCGTCGGCGAGGCCCGGGCAGGGCACTTCGGTCACCTCGGCGGCACCGCCGAATTCCCGGATGAGGCCGCGCTGGTAGGGGCTGCCGGTGGTCGCGGGGGTCGCCCAGATCGCCACTCTGCCGCCGCCCGCCGCGGCGGGCTTGATCGCCGGGACCGTACCGATCACGGGGAGCGCCGGCTCCAACGCCGCCCTGATCGCGGGCAGGGCGTGCACGGAGGCGGTGTTGCAGGCGACGATCAGCGCGTCGGGGCGGTGCCCGGCGGCCGCGCGCGCCACTGCGAGGGCCCGCTCCTCGAGGTCGTCGGGCGTCCGCGGGCCCCAGGGCATTCCGTCGGGGTCGCAGGACAGCACCAGATCCGCGTCGGGGCGCAGCGTGCGCACAGCGGCGGCCGCCGGAAGCAGGCCGATACCGGAATCCATGAGCGCGATCTTCACCCGGTCACCATAGTCGACCGCCGCCACGGCCCGGCTTCCGTGCGGCAGACTGCGGCGCGTGAGCGCCCTTGCCTGGATCGCCGTGGGATCGCTGACCGCCTGGGGATGGCTGCTGCTCGGCCAGGGGTTCTTCTGGCGGACCGACCAGCGGCTGCCGCACCGTGAGGTCCCGGCCCACTGGCCGGATGTGGCCGTCGTCGTCCCCGCACGGGACGAGGCGGAGGTCCTGCCGCTGAGCCTGCCGACCCTGCTCGCCCAGGACTACCCGGGGCGGGCCGAGATCGTCTTCGTCGACGACGGCAGCGGTGACGGGACCGGGGAGCTCGCCCTGTCGCTCGCCGACCGCCACAGGGGTCTGCCGCTGCGGCTGGTGTCCCCTGGGGAGCCGGAGCCGGGCTGGACGGGGAAGCTGTGGGCCCTGCGGCACGGCATCGCCGCCGCGAGGGAGCGCGACCCGGAGTTCCTGCTGCTGACCGACGCCGACATCGCGCACGCCCCCGACAGCCTGCGGGAACTGGTCGCGGCCGCGCGCACCAACGGCCTCGATCTCGTGTCGCAGATGGCGCGGCTGCGGGTGGCGAGCGGCTGGGAACGGCTGGTGGTGCCGGCCTTCGTCTACTTCTTCTCCCAGCTCTATCCGTTCCGCCGGATCAACGGAAGCGGTTCGAGGGCCGCGGCGGCGGCCGGCGGCTGCGTGCTGCTCCGCGTGGAGGCCGCGGCGCGGGCCGGGGTCCCGGACTCGATCCGCCACGCGGTGATCGACGACGTCTCTCTGGCGCGCGCCGTGCGCGGGACCGGAGGCAGGATCTGGCTCGGTCTCGCCGACCGGGTCGACAGTGTGCGTCCGTATCCGCGGCTGGCGGACCTGTGGCGGATGGTGTCGCGCAGCGCCTACGCCCAGCTGCGCCACAGCCCGCCCCTGCTCATGGCCACGGTCGCGGGACTGGCACTGGTGTATCTCGTCCCGCCGGCGGCACTCGCGGCCGGGCTGCTCACGCACGACCCGGCGGCCGCCTGGGCCGGAGCGGCGGCGTGGGCGGTGATGGCGGGTACGTACCTGCCGATGCTGCGCTACTACCGGCAGCCGCTTCCGCTGGCGCTCACCCTGCCCTTCACGGCTGTGCTGTATCTGCTGATGACGGTCGACTCCGCGGTGCGGCACCACCAGGGGCGTGGGGCGGCATGGAAGGGCCGGACGTACGCGGCGCCTGAGGTCGCGGGCGACGCCTGACACCTGACGCCTCGGCGGCCCGCGGGGCGGCCGCCGGGGGCGGCGCGGGCGGTTGGGCGGGCGCGGGGCCACCGGGCGCCACTTGGTGGCCCGGGGTCACCTGCCGCCCTGGGCACTCACCGCCCGTCAGCTGCGGCCCGGGGTCACTTGCGGCCGGGGGTCCAGTTCATGCCCCACCCGTAGGTCTGGTCGACGGTGCGCTGCGGGCTCACACCGCGCTGCGGGACAAGGAAATTGGCCTCGCGCTGGACGACGAGGTCGGAGCCGGTGTTGGTGATCAGCGCGAGGGCGCAGACCGTGGAGGGGACGGTGCACTCACCGAGGGAGAAGTCGATCGCCGCCCCGTGCTGCGGTTGGAGGGTCACGGTCGCGTCGAGGTCGGCGAAGCTGCGGGCGCCTTCGTAGATGGTCACGAAAATGACGACGCGGCGGATGTGCTGCCGGTGGTCGAGGTTGACGGTGAGGTTCTCGCCCGGGGTGCCGCCCGTGCGGTCGTCCCCGTCGAGGTGGATGAAGGGCGGCCGGTCCAGGGCTCCGAAGGCGTTGCCGAGGGCCTGCACCACGCCCTTGCGCCCGTCGGAGAGTTCGTACAGCGCGCACAGGTCGAGGTCGAGGTCGCCGTGCATGGCGACGGCGCGGCCCAGCTTGGCGCCCCAGCCCTGGAACTGCTTGCGCACCTGCCAGTTGAGGTTGACCCGCATGGCGCCGGACGTGCCGCCCTGCTTGGCCAGGGAGACGGTGGGCGCCTCCTTGGTGAGCGTCACTTTGGTGAGGCGTACCGGCGCCGGCGGCGCGGCGGGCCGTGCCGTCGGCGAGGGCGGCACAGCGGCGGCAGTGACCGGGGACGGAGCGGGTGCCGGGGACGGGGACGGGGCGGGTGCCGCCGGTGCGGCGGCGGACGCCGCGGGCGCCTGCTGCGATTCGTCGACCGTGATGCCGAAGTCGGTGGCGAGGCCCTCGAGGCCGGTCCCGTAGCCCTGCCCGACGGCACGGAACTTCCAGGCGCCCTGCCGCCGGTAGAGCTCGCCCAGCACGAATGCGGTCTCGACCGTGGCGTCCTGGCTGTCGTACCGGGCGATCTCTGCACCGGAGGCGGCGTCGAGCACCCTGATGTGCAGACCGGGCACCTGCCCGAAGGTGCTCGCGCCGACGGAGGCGGCCAGCACGACCCGCTCGATCGTGTTCTCGACCCGCTCGAGGTCGACCGCTACGGCGTCGGTCACGGTGCCGTCCGCAGTCCGCTTGCCTTCGTGCCGCACGGCTCCGGAGGCGTGCGAGGGCTGGTTGTAGAAGACGAAGTCACTGTCGGAGCGGACCTTTCCCGCCGCCAGCAGGAGTGCCGACGCGTCGACGTCGGGCACCCCCGGTCCGGAGCGCCAGCCGAGTTCCACGCGGACGCTGCGCGCGGGTACCGGTGTGTTCGCTCCCTTAAGCATGGACATGCTCGCCCCCATCAAGATTCGGTGCGCCCGGAAGTTCGTTCATCGTCAACCTATTCCGCATTCGTCCCCCACGGAGGGGCCGACCCGTCGGTAACCCCCTCCCAGCTTGCCCTTTACACGATCACGAGACGTCAGCGGGTCCGTTTTCATCAAGTTCGCTCACATTAGGGAACCGTGGTCACTCGCAGCTGCCGAAACAACCCTCTTATCGGGCTCCCCAACCAGCACATCGTGGGCTTAACTTATGTGCCATGACCTCCCCCCGCGCCACTTACGGCGGCGGTTACTACTCCGCGCCGGCGTTTCCCGACACCCCGATCTACGACTCCCTGGTCGCGGAGCGGGGCACGCCTCAGATCGCCCCGATCCGAGTGCCTGCCGCATACGACACCGGCAACAGCTACCTGCCGGCGCTCCCCGCGGCCCTCCCCGCCCTCCCGGCGGCTCCGTCACCGTCCGCCCCTTCGTACGGCTACCCGCAGCCGATGCAGCAGCCCGTGCCGCTGCAGCAGGCGCCTGCTCCGTACATCCCTCAGCAGCCGGCCGCTCCCCGCGGTTACCCCGGTCCGCAGTACCAATACCAGGCCCAGCCGCAGCGCCCCGCGCCCACCGGGTACGAGGCCATGCGCCCCGCGGCGGCGCGCCCCGCTCCGGCACCCGCTCCCTACGAGGACCCGTACGACCGCCCGTACCAGGGGCGGGGGTACTGAGCTCCGACGATCACCGACGACGACGGCCCGTCCGGAGAGTGCTCCGGCGCGGAGGTACGGACAGGCCGCCGCCGCACCCGTCCGCCTCGCCGACCGCTCGCCTGTACGACGTTGGCGGCTCTGCCGTTGAGGGAGGGCTTGCCCGTTCGGCAGCTTGACGGCTTGACCACCTGAGGACGAACGCCGTCCCCCGTCCCGGACGCGGCCATCGGCACGTCCACCCGTCGGAGATGTTTCCCGTACCGGGGAACCCGTCGTGGTGGCAGTCTCGTTGGACAATCCACGGAGACGGCTCGCGGGGGTGGCTCCTCGTCCCTCGCGCGGCACGCGTGCCTGCGCCGTCCCGCACCGGGCAGTCACAGCGGCGGGGAGGGGGTGCGGTCACGTGCGGGCAGCGGTCGGCATCTGGCGCTGGCGCCGCAATCCCCTGCGGCGTGCGACCGACCTGTTCGAGGCATGGCTCGCGCTCGCCGCCGCGCTGCTCATCGTCACGACCGCCCCGGTCGCGGGCTCGGTCACCGCCGCGCTGGCCGAGGACTCGCTGCGCCAGGCGATCCGCGTCCAGCGGCTGCAGCGCCATGTCACGACGGCCGTGGTTCTCGCCCCGGCGGTACGGCCGCGCCCCACCGCCTTCGACCCCGAGACCGCCGCGGCGGCGGACGAGCGGCGCACGGTGGTCAGGGCGACGTGGACCGCCCCTGACGGAAGCCGGCGCACCGGCACCCTCCCCGCCCCCCTGCCCGCGCCGCGCCCCGGCGACACCTTCCCCGTGTGGACGGACGGTTCCGGCCGTACTGTGCCCCGCCCGATGGATCCTGCCACCGCCAAGGTGCACGCCGTACTCGCCGGCGTCGGCGCCGCCCTGGCCTGGGGCCTGCTCCTCGAATGTGCCAGAAGGCTGGTCCTGTGGCGTCTCGTGCGCCGCAGACACGCGGACCTGGAGCGGGCCTGGGCCGCCGTGGGTCCGGACTGGGGGCGGGCCGGAGCGGGAGGCTGACCTCCCACATCCCGTCAACTCCCGCGCGCCGCGCGCGCTACGGTGGTGCGACCCCGTTCGGGGTTCGGGACGCGTCCCCCTCAGAGGCGCGGCGTTGTACGGATCACGAGGTGGGGGCAGAGCAGCACGATGGCACAGGGCACGGTCCAGGTGACGCACACCGGTACCTCGCGGTGGCGACGCCGCACGGGCGAGTACGCCTCTCTCGCCGCTGCCCTGGAGGCCGCCGGCGACGGCGACGTCCTCACCGTTGCCCCCGGCACCTATCGCGAGAATCTCGTCGTCCGGCGCGCGGTCACCCTGCGCGGCCCCGAGGGTGCGATCGGCTCGGTGCGCATCGCGCCCGCCGACGGAGTCCCCCTGACCGTGTGCGCCTCCGCCACCGTGCGGGACCTCCATGTGGAGGGCCAGGACTCGGCCGCCCCGGCGCTGCTCGTCGAGGACGGTACCCCGGAGCTGACGGACCTGCGGATCGTCACCCGCTCCGCGGTCGGCATCGAGGTGCGCGGTGCCGCCCGGCCCGTGGTCCGCCGCTGCACGGTCGACAATCCGGCGGGCGTGGGGATCGGCGTACTGGACGGCGCGGGCGGGGTGTTCGAGGAGTGCGAGGTGGTGTGCGCCGGTCAGTCCGGTGTGTCGGTGCACTCGGGGGCGCATCCGCGGCTCGAGCGCTGCCGGGTGCACCATGCCTCCGGGGCGGGCCTGAGCGTGACCGGCGAGGGCAGCGGCCTCGAGGCGATCGGCTGCGAGGTGTACGAGATCAAGGGCACGGGCGTCCAGATCGCTTCGCGCGCCGGTGCCCACCTGACCGACTCCTCCGTCCACCGCACCTCGGCCGACGGTGTCACGCTCGACACCGACGCGGTCCTCACGCTCTCCGACTGCGACATTCACGACATCCCGGAGAACGCGATCGATCTGCGGTCCCGTTCCGTCCTGACCCTCACCCGCTCCACTGTGCGCCGCTTCGGCCGCAACGGCCTGTCGGTGTGGGACCCGGGGACCCGGGTGGACGCCAACCGGTGCGAGATCCACGACAGTACGGGTGACTACCCTGCGGTCTGGGTCAGTGACGGCGCTACCGCCGTCCTCGACTCCTGCCGGGTCCACGACGTGCCGGACGCGCTCTTCGTCCTGGACCGCGGGTCGCGCGTCGACGTCGTCGACAGCGACCTCTCGCAGGTCCGCAACACCGCCGTCTCGGTGAGCGACGGTGCCACGGCGCAGCTCGACGACTGCCGTATCCGCGAGGTCTCCACCGGCGCCTGGTTCCGCGACCACGGCAGCGGCGGCACGCTGAACGGCTGCACCGTCGACGCCGCGCAGACCGGCGTGATCGTCACCAAGGGCGCCGACCCCCTGATCGAGCGCTGCACAGTCACCTCGCCGGCCGAGGCCGGTTTCTACGTCTCGGCCGAGGGCCGTGGCACCTTCCGCGACTGCCGGGTCACGGGCAGCGGCGGCTACGGCTTCCATGTGATGGACGGCTGCCGTACGACGCTGAGCCGCTGCCGCACGGAGCGGTGCGTCCGCGGTGGTTACGAGCTGGGCGAGGAGGACGGCACGGTCGTGGAGGAGTGCACCAGCGACGAGAGCGGGGTCCTCCGCCCCGGGGCGGAGCAGGCCACGGCCACCTTGACGGCGGCCAGGACCGGCACTCCCGGGCTGCTGTCCGCCGTGCCGGTGCAGACTCCGCAGCCCCCGGCCGCGCCGCACGCCCCCGAGGGCGAGCCGGCCCGCAGCTCCGGGGCGGTCCTCGGCGAACTGGACGCCCTGGTGGGCCTGGACAGCGTCAAACGCGAGGTCCGCACCCTCACCAACATGATCGAGGTCGGCCGCCGCCGCCAGGAGGCCGGACTGAAGGCGGCCTCCGTCCGCCGTCACCTGGTCTTCACCGGCTCCCCCGGCACCGGCAAGACGACGGTCGCCCGGCTGTACGGCGAGATCCTCGCCTCCCTCGGTGTGCTGGAGCGCGGGCACCTGGTCGAGGTGTCGCGGGTGGACCTGGTCGGCGAGCACATCGGCTCGACCGCGATCCGCACCCAGGAGGCGTTCGACCGGGCGCGCGGCGGTGTGCTCTTCATCGACGAGGCGTACGCCCTCTCGCCGGAGGACTCGGGCCGGGACTTCGGCAAGGAGGCCATCGACACCCTGGTGAAGCTGATGGAGGACCATCGGGACTCCGTGGTGGTCATCGTCGCCGGCTACACGGCGGAGATGGAGCGCTTCCTCGCCGTCAACCCCGGGGTGGCCTCCCGCTTCTCACGAACGATCACCTTCAGTGACTACGACCCCGAGGAGCTGCTGCGGATCGTCGAGCAGCAGGCGGAGGACCATGAGTACCGGCTCGCGCCCGGCACCGGCGAGGCGCTGCTGAAGTACTTCACGGCCCTGCCCAAGGGGCCCGCCTTCGGCAACGGCCGCACCGCGCGCCAGACGTTCGAGTCGATGGTGGAGCGGCACGCCGGGCGGGTGGCCGCCCTCGCGGAGATGAGCACCGACGATCTGACCCTGCTCTACGCCGACGATCTGCCCGAACTGCCCTGAGCCTGCCGGGGCACGACAGGGACGAGCCGTTCGAGCAGCGCCGTCCGCTCCTCGGCGAATATCGGATCGGCCTGGTAGTCGGAGTGCCCGAGAATCGGCTCGGGCAGCGGATGCCGTTCCGAACGCCCGTAGACGACAGGGTCCTTGAGCGCCGTCCTGTCCACGTCCGTCGGGTCCTCGCAGTCGGCGCCGGGGTGCGCGTCCTCGCAGTGCGCGCCGGGGTGCGCGCCCTCACGGCCCGCAGCGGTGTGGACCCGCTCGTCGGCGATCAGCATCGGTCCGCCGATCGGGTCGGTGTGCCGCCACAGATTGCGCCAGCAGTCGAGTTCCCTGCTGAGTCCGAGCAGTGCCCCGGGCCCGAAGTACGCGGGGAACCACCGTCCGTACAGACGTTCCAGCGGCGATCCGTACGTCAGGAGCGCCACCCGCCGGCGGGTGGCCATGGGCAGTTGCCACACGGCGGCCGCGGCCAGCACACTGCCCTGCGAGTGGCCGGAGATCACGAGCCGGCCACCGGTCCGCGCGGTCCAGGTACACATCCGCCACGTCAGATCGGGTACGGCCCGCTCGGCATAGCAGGGTGGCGCGAAGGGGTGCGCGGCGCGCGGCCAGAAGGTGCCCACGTCCCACAGGATGCCGATGGTGCGGCGGGCGGAGGCGTCTCGGTAGGCGCGGCGGCCCATGGTGACGAACAGTATGAAGCCGAAGCCGACCAGCCAGGATCCCAGCGCCTGAGCGGTCCGGGCCGCCGGTTCGGCAAGGCCGCCGACCGCGAAGGAGCGGCCCGGCACCTCACCGGTCAGCCAGGCGCCGCAGAGGGCCCCGGCGCCGAGCAGCAGGGTCGCGCCTGAGACGACGCCCACCACCAGGGGCGCGACGTCGGTGAGGGCGGCGCGGGCGCGGGTGCTCGCGATCCGGCGGGTGCGTACCGCGTCGCGGCGGCCCTCGCCGGGGGTTCCGTCGAAGTACTCCGCCTCGACCCGCGGCGCGAGCCGGCGGGCGGTGAGCCAGGTCCGGGCGAGGAGCAGCAGTGCGGGGACCAGCAGCACCGCCAGCAGCACGGGAATGACGGACGCCTGCCAGCTCAGCAGCACCGGCGGCCCCGGGATGGTGCCCTCGCCGTCCATCCCCGGCGTGCCCGGCCCGTCGATCCAGTCCGCGACCCGCTGTGCCACCCCGCCGGTCATCACCCCGCCGAGGGCGCAGGCGAGCATGGCGACGGCCGGTCCGCCGAGTCCGTGCAGAACGGTCCGCGGATGGCGCGCGCGGCGGTGAAGAAGCCAGGCGGCGACGGCGAGCGCGACGACGAGCCCGCCCTGGGCGAGGACGATGACACGGAAAGTGACCTCGCCGGGAAGAGTGCCGCCCGATGCCCAGCCGGGGCGCGACCAGGAGGAGTAGAGCAGCGACAGGACGAGCAGCACCAGCGCCGCGCCCGGCAGGCCCCGGACCGCGGCGCGGTCGAGGCGGACATCGACGCGCCGCTCGCTGCGTCCCCGGTGGCACACCACCCACAGCACGGCGGCCGCGCCGGCCACGAGCGCCCCCTCCAGCAGCATGCCGCAGATCTTCAGCAGCGCGTCCTGCGCGGCGCGGTCGTGGCGGGCGGCGGCCCCGGCGACCGCGGCGGCGACGGTGAGAAGACCGGCGGCCGTATGGGCGGCGCGCAGCCGGGCCACGAGCCGGCGACCGTACCAGAAGCCGGGTCTGCCCAGCGCGGGCCGTACGCTCGGTGCCGCTGCCGCCTCTTGCCAGGCGCCGCCGGAACCGTCGCCCTCCTCGTCCTCGCCCTCCTCGTCCTCGCCCTCGTGGTCCCCGCCCTCCTCGTCCTCGGCCACGTCGCCGACGGCGTCCCCGGTCGGCGGGCGCTGTGACTCGTACGCGCTCCACGTCCGGTTGGAGAGGTACCAGAGCAGCCCCACCAGTGCGACGGGCACCGCTGAGGCGAGCGCCAGGCGGCGTCCCGGCTGGGACCACCAGCCGTCCTGCGCCCCGGCCATGAAGCCGAGCCAGGACCGGTCGCCGCTGCACGCGGCAGACCCGGCGCACTGCCAGGCCAGCAGGTCGAGCGCGACCTCGCAGGCGGCGGCCGTCAGCAGCACGGTCAGGCTCAGCGCGACCAGGCGCACCAGCACCCCGTAGAGCCGGGTGGTCCGCCGCATCCCGGTGGCCCGGGGCCTCATCCAGTGCGCGAGGTTCACGACCATGAACGGGAGCAGCAGCAGCCACAGCGCACGGGCGCCGTCGCCGGAGGTGAGGTTGGACCAGCAGTACGCCTCGGGGATGGGCCGGTCGCGGTGGGCGGCGGGGTCGTTCTCCGCCTCGGCGTCGTCGGTGCGGCGGTACACGGCGGCCTTGTCGTCGCCGGTCATCCGCACCGTACGGGGGTCGCCGAGCATGTCCCGCGGGGTGGCGCCGCCGACGCCGTGGACGAGCAGTTCGAGTGCGGGTCCGCCGCTGTGCGGCGGCCGGGTCACAGGGGACACTGCGGTGACTTCCTCTCTCGGCAACGATGGCGAAAGAACCGCGGATCGAGGCGGCTCGCCGCACCGCTCTCACGGAATCTCCCCGAGCCCGGCGGGCCATACGCGTGCGAGGATGAGAAGCCTTGGCCACACCCCCCGCGGGCGGCGTGGCCGGCATCGGACGAACGGGAAGGACCGGCCCCGGCGGTGAGCGACAACCAGAACCTCCTCGCGGAGCAGCGGCGTGCTCTGATCCTCGACGAGGTGCGCAGGCGCGGCGGGGTGCGGGTCAACGAACTCACCCGCAGGCTCAACGTCTCCGACATGACGGTGCGCCGCGACCTGGACGCCCTGGCGCGGCAGGGCGTCGTCGAGAAGGTGCACGGCGGTGCGGTACCGGTGGCCGAGCCGAGCACGCACGAGCCGGGGTTCGAGGCGAAGTCGGCGCTCGAGCTGCGCGCGAAGGAGGACATCGCGCGGGCGGCGGCGCGGCTGGTGGCGCCGGGCAGTGCGATCGCACTGTCGGGCGGCACGACGACGTACGCCCTGGCGCACCATCTGCTGGAGGTACCGGAGCTGACGGTCGTCACCAACTCGGTGCGGGTGGCCGACGTGTTCCACTCGGCGCAGCAGTCCGGCACGGAGGGCGGGCGGCGTCCGGGGGCCGCGACGGTGGTGCTCACGGGCGGGGTGCGTACACCCTCGGACTCACTGGTGGGGCCGGTGGCGGATCAGGCGATCCGCTCGCTCCACTTCGACATGCTCTTCCTCGGGGTGCACGGCATCTCGGTGGAGGCGGGCCTGTCCACACCGAACCTGGCGGAGGCGGAGACGAACCGCCGTCTGGTACGGGCGGCGCGCCGGGTGGTGGTGGTCGCGGACCACACCAAGTGGGGGACGGTGGGCCTGAGTTCGTTCGCCGACCTCGCGGAGGTGGACACCCTGGTGACCGACGCCGGGCTGCCGGCCGCGGCCAGGGAGGAGATCGCGGACCATCTGCCCGGACTCGTCGTGGCGGGCGAGCCGGACGGGGACGGCGCTCCGCGGCCTGCGGAGCAGTACGACGGTCAGGACGGCTGAGCCGCCGTGGCCGTGTTCCGTCTCGGCCGGACGACCGAGTTGCCCGCCCGTGAGTGCTGGCTGCGGGTCACCGACTGGCCGGCACATGCCGCGCAGGTGCCCTTCACGGCCGTCGAGGTGGCGAGTGGGCCGCCCGCCGGTGTGGGCACCGTGTTCGTCGCGCGCAGTGCGCTCGGCCGCTTCGGTTTCGACGACCCGATGGAGGTCGTCGAATGGCGGCCGCCGTCCCCCGGCCGGCCGGGCCGCTGCCGGCTGGAGAAGCGCGGCAGGGTGATCACCGGCTGGGCCGAGATCGAGGTGCACGGGACCCGCTCGGGTTCGGTGGTGCTGTGGGTCGAGGAGCTGCGGTTCCCGCTGTTGCCGTCGGCGCTGGACCCGCTGGTGGCGCGGGTGGGCCGGCGGGTGTTCGGCCGGGCGCTCGACGGGATCCTTCGCGAGGGGGGCGGGATGCGGGGTGCGGGCGGGGGCTGAGGGGCGGACATCGGACCGCGCCGCGGCTATGGTGTGCGGTCCCGCCCCTCGCCACTGGAGGTAGCCCTATGGCACGCCAACTCCGTTCGGTTGGACTGGAGTTCGCGGACAACGCGCCGCTGCGCCTGGTCTTCTCCGCACAGCTCTCGGCATCACCGGAGGCCCTGTACGCGGCGCTCGCCGACGACGTCGCCGGCTGGCCGGACTGGTTCACCGCGGTGACCGCCGCCCGGCCCGTCGACGACGGCGCGGGCCGTGAGATCAGGCTGAAGGGCGGCACGGTGTTCACGGAGACGGTGCTCGCCAGGGAGCCCCACTCCCGCTACGCGTACCGCGTCGAGCAGACCAACGCCCCCGGCCTGCGAGCCCTGTTGGAGGAGTGGCGGATCAGCCCGACGGCGCACGGCGCCCGGGTGCGGTGGACGTTCGCGGCCGACGGCCCCGCGCCGCTGCGGCTCGCGCTGCGGCTCGGCCGTCCGGGACTGGGCCGCGCCTTCCGCGACGCGGTTCGCAATCTGGACCGCCGGCTGGCCCGCTCCCCCGGCATCTGACCGCCCGGCGTCCGACCGACCGGCGGCTGCCCGTCAGCAGCGCCAGACGCCCTGGGCGAGGAACTGCTCGATCACGAGCGCGTACGGCCGGATGTCCAGCCCCTGCTCGGCGAGCCAGGCGTCGGAGTAGTACTTGTCGAGGTAGCGGTCGCCGGGATCGCAGATCAGGGTGACGACACTTCCCTTCTCCTCCGCGGCCACCATCTCAGAGACGATTTTCAGCGCACTCCACAGCCCGGTGCCGGTGGAGCCGCCCGCCTTGCGCCCGATCGCGCCCTCGAGGGCCCGTACGGCGGCGACACTGGCCGCGTCGGGCACCTTCATCATCCGGTCGATGGCACCGGGCACGAAGCTGGGCTCCATCCGCGGCCGGCCGATGCCCTCGATCCGCGAGCCGCAGTCACTGCTCGCGCCGGGATCGCCGTGCGTCCAGCCGTCGAAGAAGCAGGAGTTCTCCGGGTCGGGCACGCAGATACGGGTGTCGTGCTGCATGTAGTGCACATAGCGGGCGATGGTCGCCGAGGTGCCTCCGGTGCCGGCCGTCGCGACGATCCAGGCGGGCGCCGGGTACCGCTCGAGACGCAGCTGCTGGTAGATGGACTCGGCGATGTTGTTGTTGCCGCGCCAGTCGGTGGCCCGCTCCGCGTAGGTGAACTGGTCCATGTAGTGGCCGCCGGTCCGCTCGGCGAGGGCGGCGGACTCCTCGTACATCTTCCGGGAGTCGTCGACGAAGTGGCACCGCCCGCCGTGGAACTCGATCAGCCGGATCTTCTCCGCGCTGGTGGTGCGCGGCATGACGGCGACGAACGGCACGCCGACCAGCTTGGCGAAGTACGCCTCCGAGACGGCGGTCGAGCCGCTCGACGCCTCGATGACGGGCTTCCCGGGCCTGATCCAGCCGTTGCAGAGCCCGTACAGGAACAGGGAGCGGGCGAGGCGGTGTTTGAGGCTGCCGGTGGGGTGGGTGGACTCGTCCTTGAGGTAGAGGTCGATGCCCCACTCCTCCGGCAGCGGAAAGCGCAGGAGGTGCGTGTCGGCCGAGCGGTTGGCGTCCGCCTGGACCTTGCGTACGGCCTCTTTGAGCCATGCCCGGTAGTGCGGATCGCTGCGGTCGACGTCGACGGTCGCGGCCGTCCTGCCCGGTGCCGGCTGCTGCGCCGTGCTGTTCATCGCGTCGCCCTTCGTCTGCGGCCGGCTGCTGCGACCGTTTGGTACCACTGGCAACAGTAAGCCCCCCACCTGCGCAAACATTCGCTTTGGGCATCCATAGGCGTCGCTTGTGGCCGGGTGGTGCCGG
Source organism: Streptomyces sp. NPDC048389 (assembly GCF_040706335.1). Taxonomy (NCBI): domain Bacteria; kingdom Bacillati; phylum Actinomycetota; class Actinomycetes; order Kitasatosporales; family Streptomycetaceae; genus Streptomyces; species Streptomyces sp. NPDC048389. Next base: position 21,194 of record NZ_JBEZKP010000017.1, read on the forward strand.
GCGTACTGGTGTACGCGGCGCGAGTTGTGCACACTTCAGGGGAGTCACTGCGAAGGGGGCGGACGGATGGCCGTGGCAGAGCCCGAGTTCAGCGCCACAGGGGTACGGATCGAGCGCTGGCCCCGCTCGCTCACCCGGGCCGGACAGGTGCTGATCAAGGACGGCAGACTGGCGCTGATGACCAGCTACGGCAAGGTGATCGAAAGCGCCCCGGTGCGTGCCGTCAGCGCCGGACGGCCGTGGTTCGCCGGGGAGGACAGCACCGTGGCGACACTGAACGGCAAGCGGTACCGCCTGACGATGGGGCAGCGCAGCAGGAGGGCGGACGCCCGCGTCCTGGCGGGGCGTTTCCTGGAGGCGGTCCGCGGGGCGGGCGGCGACCGGCGCTGAGCCGTACGGGCCGCCCGGTTGCGGGCCTGTGGGCGATGGTTCACGCTGATACCACCTCACTCAGGGTGCACCGGTGGTCACGCTGTGATCCAGCCCCGCCGGTAAGATCAGCAGGTCGGCCGACTGCTGGATCGCCTTTCTCGTCTTCTTCCGGACTATTTCGGGGAGTCGCAGCCGTGATCAGCCAGCCCAGCAGGCACTGCACGGTGGAGCTCCAGGCCCTGCCGTCGCGGATCGGTCAGGTCCGCAGAATCGTCTCGGCGCAACTGCGCTACTGGCATCTCGATCCTCTGATCGACCAGGCCGCGCTCGGCGTCACCGAGTTGCTGACCAATGTCCTCAGGCATGCACAGCCGGACAAGATGTGCACCGTGGACGTCGAGCTGCTGCTCGACCGGCTCACGGTCTCCGTCCACGACCACGACCCGCGGCTCCCCGCCGTACGCGACCCGGGCATGAGCGCCACATCCGGGCGCGGCCTCGCGCTGGTGGCGGCCATGAGCGAGAGTTGGGGCGTGAAACCCCAGGGCGACACGGGCAAGGTCGTCTGGTTCACCCTTCCGGCCTCCTCCCCCACCGTCACCCTGCCCGAGTACCCGGCGGTGTACGGGGCGACGACCATCGGCCCGTTCGCGGGGGCGCTGGAGACGAAGTCCGTGCCGGTCGCGCCGGCGACGGAGACGCCCGGCGCCCGGCCGACCGTCGCCGGCTGACCGGGCCGAGCAGGCGGGCGGAATCAACCCCTGAGAGCGCTGCTCGGCGGGCGATGCCGCACAGGACCGGTCTCCAGGGGGTCGTCGACGACTTCGGCCGGCCGGAGGTGCAGCACTGGACAGGGCTCGCGTACCACGAGGGCCCGTCGGCGTCGGCCCCCGCGCGTACGGCGGTCCGGCGCAGACAGCGCATCCCCGCAGGCGTCTTGCCGGGCCCGGTCGTCGAGGAGGCGCCGGCGGAGGTTCGGCGGCTCGCGGCGCTCGACGGCGTGGTCTGCGCGGCGCTCGCCGTCGACCCGCGCCGCTGGGAGCCGCTGTACGCCACGCTGTGGGAACAGGGCTCCCGAGGAACACCCGGCGACCGCTACGAGGTGCTCCGCCTTTCGCAGCCGGAGCGCGCCGCGCTGCGCCGGGGCAGGCACTGGTGAGCAGCCGTCAGGTCCGGTGTCACCCCTCCGGCAGCCGCTCCTCCTGATCCGACAGCCGGCGCCGGGTCCGCACCTCGTGGGTGACGCGCCCCGCGATCGCACCGCCGTAGACCACCACTCCGACCCCGACGAGCCAGGACTGGACGACCAGTACCGTGCCGAAGGGGCCGTACGTCACCGCGTTCGAGGCGATCAGCGGGGAGAAGACCAGCTGGGAGAAGACCCGGAGTCCGAGCATGGCGACCGCGGTCGCCAGGGAGCCCGGCAGCAGGGCCCGCCAGCGGACCCGTCCGCAGAGCAGCAGCCGCTGCGAACTCCAGAAGAACAGGATCGTGCCGGTCAGGTCTCCCACCGCACCGACCACGGAGGACACCACGGAGTCGCCGGGCAGTGGGGTGCTCACGAAGAAGAAGAGGTAGCCGATCAGCATCCCGAGCCAGACGACGTGCCGCCACATCGTGTGCCAGCGGGCGGCCGGGAGCTCCCAGACCTTCTCGTAGGTGGTCTGCACGGCGGAGCCGAAGGTGAGTCCGAAGACGACGAGCGCGGCGAGACCGAAGGCGGTGGTGCGCTGCAACGCCTGCCCCGGCATTCCGAACAGGCGCTCGACCTCGTTTTGCGAGGACCCCGCGAGGCCGAGCGCCTGACTCATCCAGCGGGCGAACCCCTGCCCACCCCCCGGGTCGGCAGCCGCGACGACGACGAGGAGCGGCACCAGCGTCAGGAACCCGAGGGCCGCGAAGCCCATGGCTCGGTGCAGCAGTTCCAGCTCACGGCCACGGTTCCAGCCCACTCCGAGAGGCGACCGCGCCACCCGGCGCCACAGGCGCAGGAGGCGGTGCCGGCGGGTGGACTCGTCGCTCACATCTCCTGGCCTACCCGCAGGCGCCCCTCGGCCCGCCCGCGACGCCTCCGGACGGGTGATCCGGCCCGCGGGGCGGACCACCCGTCCGGAGAGGGGGCGGAGGTCGGCACGAGCGCGGCGCCGCGGGCGGGGACGTCCGCAGGGCGACGGAAGCCCGGCCGGCACGGCCCCCGCACGGTCGTCCGGAACGCGGCGACGGCCGGGGCGGAGGTGGCCCTGCGCGGAGGCGATGGGATCAGGCGAGCGCGCCCAAGGGGTCGTCGAGGACCGGCTGCCACGCGAGCTCGGCCGCGCCGACCAGGCTGTTGTGGTCAAGGGTGCACGCCAGGATGGGGACTCCGCCGCTGCGGCCCCAGAGACTGCGGTCGGCGACCACGGCCCGCAGCCGATCCGGGTCGGCCTCGAGCAGTTCGCGGTGGAGACCGCCCAGGATGATGCGGTCGGGGTTCAGGATGTTCACCAGACCGGCGAGCCCGAACCCGAGGCGGTCGACGAGCTCCTCCGCCGCGCCCCGCACGGCGGGGTCGTCGTACTCCTCGCGGAGCAGGTCCCTCGCCCGCTGGAGCAGGGACACCTCGGGGCCCGGGGCGCGGCCCGCGGCCGTGAGGAAGGCGAGCGGATCGGTCTCGACGTCCAGGCAGCCGCGGCTGCCGCAGTGGCAGGGGCGCCCCTCCGGGTTGACCGTGAGATGGCCGACCTCGAGCGCCAGCCCGGAACTCCCGCTGTGCAGACGGCCGTCCAGAACGAGGGCGCCGCCGACGCCCCGGTGTCCGGTGGCGACGCACAGCAGATGGTGGGCGCCCCGGCCGGCGCCGTGGCGGTGCTCGGCGAGCGCGGCCAGGTTGACGTCGTTGCCGGCGAAGGCCGGCCCGGTGATCCCGGCCGCGCTCACTCGCTGGGCGAAGATGTCGCGCACCGGTGCCCCGGCCGGCCAGGCCAGGTGCAGCGGGTTGAGCGCGGTACCCTCCGGCTCCGCGACGGCGGAGGGGACGGCGAGGCCGGCGCCCGCGCAGCGGCGGCCGCTGCGGCGCAGCAGTTCCGCGCCCGCGTCGACGACCTCGCCGAGCACCTGGGCGGGGTCGGCCTGGACGGTGACACAGCCCGGTGCGGTGGCGACGATCCGCCCGCCGAGGCCGACGAGTGCGGCCCGAAATCCGTCGGCGTGGACCTGGGCTGCGAGGACGACGGGGCCGGTGTCGTCGACGGAGAGCCGGTGGGAGGGGCGGCCCTGCGAGCCGGCGGCCGCGCCGGGGCGGGAGTCGACGCGGATCAGTCCGAGGGCCTCCAGCTCCGCGGCGACCGCTCCGGCGGTGGCGCGGGTGACACCGAGTTCTGCAGTGAGTACGGCACGCGTGGGCGCACGTCCGGTGTGAACCAGTTCCAGGGCGGGGCCGAGCACACTGCGGCCCCTCTCCAGTCTCGTCCGGGTGGTCGTCGCCTTGCCGTTCATGGAGGCGAGTCTCCCATGATCCCGGAGGTGCGAGCGCTGTGCGTGCGGGGAATCCGGCCGCCTTGATGGCCGGCTCGGGAAGCCGGCCTGGATGGCCGGCTCGGACGGCCGGCTCGGACGGCCGCCTTGGGTGGCCGCCTTGGAAGAACGGGCCCGAGCCCCTATTCTGACTTTGTGCCGCTACTAAACAAACTTGCCACGGCCATACCGGGGGCACCGGACGGAGATCCCGCCACCGCCTCCCTGTCCCGCCTCCGCATCGCACTGACCGTCTTCTTCGCCCTCGACGGCTTCCTCTTCGCCGGCTGGGTCGTCCGCATCCCGGCCATCAAGCAGCAGACCGGCTCCTCCGCCGGTGAACTCGGCCTCGCCCTCCTCGGGGTGTCCGCCGGGGCCGTGGTCACCATGACGCTCACCGGACGGCTCTGCCGCCGCTTCGGCAGCCACCCGGTCACCGTCGCCAGTGCCGTACTGCTCGCGCTGAGCATGGCCCTGCCGCCGCTCACGCACTCTGCGGCGGCTCTCGGTCTGGTCCTGCTCGTCTTCGGCGCCGCCTACGGCGGGATCAACGTCGCGATGAACAGCGCCGCCGTCGATCTGGTGAGCGCGCTGCGACGGCCCGTCATGCCCTCGTTCCACGCGGCCTTCAGCCTCGGCGGGATGCTCGGCGCGGGCCTCGGCGGTCTGGTCGCCGGCGGACTCTCGCCCACCGTGCACCTGCTCGCCCTGACCGGTATCGGACTTGTGGTCACCGCGGTGACCGCGCCCGTACTCCTGCGCCACCACGTCCCGGCGGCCCGGACCGGCGACGCCCCCGCGGCGTCGCGCCGCATCGAGGGCCGCGCCCGCAGGCTCGTCCTGCTCTTCGGCGTGATCGCGCTGTGCACCGCGTACGGCGAGGGCGCGATGGCCGACTGGAGTGCGCTGCACCTGGAGCAGGACCTGCACGCCCATCCGGGGCTCGCCGCCGCGGGCTACTCGCTGTTCGCCCTCACGATGACCGCCGGGCGGCTCAGCGGTACGGTCCTGCTCGAGCGACTGGGCCAGACCCGCACCCTCGTCCTCGGCGGGGCGACCGCCGCCGCGGGCATGCTGCTCGGCGCGCTCGCACCGTCGGTATGGGCCGCGTTGGCCGGGTTCGCCGTCGCGGGACTCGGTCTGGCGAACATCTTCCCCGTGGCGGTCGGCCGGGCGGGCGAAATCGCAGGGCCCGGTGGGGTCGCCGCCGCGTCCACCCTGGGCTACGGCGGCATGCTGCTCGGCCCGCCGGCGATCGGCTTCCTCGCCGACTGGTTCTCTCTGCCCGTGGCCCTGACCACGGTGGCGGCGCTGGCGGCCGGCGCCGCGGTGATCGCGTACGGCGCACGGGGAGCCGCCGCCCCCAGGGCGGCTGAGTAGCCGTACTCAGGCGCTGCCGCGCCGGGCGTCGCAGCATGGAACCACCACGCGCCCGGGGAGGCCATGAACGCACAACTGACCACGCTCGCACGACTGACGTTCGGAAACCGGCCGGCCCGGATATATCTGGCGCTGATCGCCGTCGCAGCCGTCTACGTCGCGATCGACACCACGTTCGTCCACCACGAGGACGCGTCGCTGGCGGGGCTCTGGCTGCTCCTGCTCGCCGCGCCCACGATCTTCGGCTTCATGGTCCTCGGTACGTTGTTCGGGGACTCGTTCGCCCAGTCCGCCGCCTTCCTGTATCCGGCGCTCGTCGTGTCGGTGCTGCTCCAGGCCCTCGCGCTCGGACTGTCACTCGCCTGCTGACCGGCCACGGACACGGCGCCCGACCGCACAGGGCCTGAACGGTCCTCCCGCTCCATGGCTCGGCGCCGACCGGCACAATCGAGACCATGGAGATCTCCACCCTCATCAAGTACCTCGTCCGCGAAGGCCAGTTGCTGGCCTCGGCCGCCCAGGAAGCGGGCCCTGCCGCGGCTGTGCCGACGTGCCCTGCGTGGCAGGTGCGCCATCTGCTGCGCCACACGGGCATGGTGCACCGCTGGGCGACGGCATTCGTCGTGGAGGGGCACACCGAGTACCAGCCCGACGCCGGTGAGCCCGATCTGGACGGGGACGAGTTGCTGGAGTGGTTCCGGGAGGGACACGGGCTGCTGGTGGGCGCACTGAGCGAGGCTCCGCCGGACGTGTCCTGCTGGTCCTTCCTGCCCGCCCCTTCGCCGCTGCACTTCTGGGCACGGCGGCAGACCCATGAGACGGCGGTGCACCGGGCGGACGCCCAGTCGGCCGCGGGTGGCGGTCCTGGGCACGTCGCCACGGAGCTCGCGGTGGACGGCATCGACGAACTGCTGTCGGCGTTCCACGCCCGGCCGAAGAGCCGCGTCCGCACCAAGGAGCCCCGGGTGCTGCGGGTCAGGGCGACGGACACGGGCGACGTGTGGACCGTACGGCTGTCTGCGCAGCCGCCGCGCACCGAACGCACCGACGAGGGCCCTGCCGACTGCGAGATGGGCGGGACGGCGGAGCGGCTGTATCTGACGCTTTGGAACCGGCTGCCGCCGGCGGCCGTGTCCGTCACCGGGGACACCGAACTGGCGCGGCTGTGGCGGGAGCAGTCGGGCATCACCTGGTCGTGACACGCGCGGCAGTAGCCGTGCCACGACTCACGGCCACCCGCGGCGGGGCCCCTCGTTCTCTCGTCCCCGCGCCCGCGCCCGCGGGGACGGTGGGCCGAGGGGCGTGGCCGTCACCGGCAGCCGCGGCCTGCGGGTCACTTGCCCGGCCGACCGCGGACTTGTGACACTTCGTCCATGGAGCGACGCACGCAGGCCGACCGGGACGCCGTGACGATCGAGATCAGCTACGCACTGATCAGCGCTGCGGTGGCCGCGGCACTGGTCTTCGGGGCGGTCGCCGGTCCCAAGCTGATGTTCACGATGGGGTACGCCGTCGAGCGCGGCCTGCTGATCGCGGGCACCGCGGCGGGCGCGCTCGTCTTCGTCCTGCGGGTCGCGACCGTACTGTGGCGGTTCGGGCGCGGGGCGGCCCGGCCCGGCCGGCCGGGCCACACCAGCCCCGGCTCGTAGGCCGGCAACACCAGTCGGCCCCGGTCGCGGGCTTCGAGCTTCGAGCTTCGGCATGGTGCGGCCCAGAGCACCCCGACTGCCCACCGGGCGGCGCGCCCCGGTGTCCCGCCGACGATGGCGGCGAAGACGGCGAAGGCGGCGAAGACGATGGCGAGGAACACCGGCCCGTACGGGCAGTCGGCCGCGAAGTGCACCAGTGCGACGGCGCAGACACCGCATACCGTGGCCACCGGGTATTTCGCATGGAGCAGAAGCATCGCCGGCCCCGCGAGCGCACGCGGGCGAGGGTGTCGAGCGGTTCGCGTGTGCCCGGCTGGCTCTCGGCGGCGAAGCCCGTGCCGACCATGACGAGAGAGCGAGTGCCGGAGTCGCCCGCCACGGGATGCGCTCGCCGTCCTGCCGGTCCGCGAGACGACGCAGGTACGGCGGGCCGCCCCGTGCCCAGCGCGGACCTCCACAGCTGCCGGTGCACTGCTGTTCCATGCGGCCCGCGCTGGACCAGCGCGGTGGCCTCGGACGCCGGCCGGGCGGTGCGGCCGCCGCTTCCCGGGGGAGTGCGGGGCCGGGCCCCCGTGAAGGCGGCACCGAGGCCGGAGCCGGGCCCCCGTGGAGCGGGGCCGGAACCAAGGCCCGAGCCAGGGGCCCCCGTAGAGGGCCGGAACCAGAGCCGGACCCCGGGGGATCCGTAGAGCGGGCCCAGGGTCGGGCGCCTCCGGGCCGGCCCTGCCGGCGCTGCGTGCTCTGCACGGGCGGTGCTGTACGCACTGGCCGCGCAGGCGGGGCCGCGCCGTCAGATCCCGGCGGCGCCGCCCCGGGAGACGCCGGCGGCCTGCGGCAGCAGACCCACTTCGTGGGCCAGCCTGGTGGCGGCGTGCTCGAAGAAGGCGTCCCGGTCCTCGACGACGTTCCGGAAGTGGCCGAAGAGCTCGAAGGAGATCGTGCCGAAAACCTGCGACCACGCGGCGACCATCGCGGCGACGACGGGTGGCGGCAGGTCGGGGGCGAAGTCGGCGGCCATGCGCTGGAGCGCTGGGGCTGGGAGGTCGGCCGGTTCTTCGGCGACGTCGACGCCAGATCCACGGACAGGGAACTGCTCGCGGCCGCCCACAAGCACCCCGTCTTCCGGATCACCGTGGGCGGGTGACCCGCGGCCCGTGCCGGCCCCCGCCGGGCCCACCCGCCCCGGCCGGTCCGCGCCCGAGGACGCACGGCGCCGAAGAGGCGCAGCCGGGGGCGTGCGGCGTCCGGGCCCGCCTCCACGCGGCCTGGACGGGTGGAGGCGGGGGCCTGGAAGCGACACCTGGCAGGCGTGTCAGGGCGCGGGCTGCGACCCCCGCTTGTCCAGTACGTCCAGTGCCCGCCGGGCCAGCGCGTGCGTACGCACCAGGCCCGCCAGCGTCGTCGCCCCGCGGGTGATGTCGGCGAAGGCCGTCCAAGCCGGCCGGAAACCGGTGATGACGGCGTGCAGCAGGCCCGGCCGCCGTTCGAAGACGGCAAGCATCCGTCGCCCGACCGCCATCTCCACACCGAGCCCCGACTTGACGGCGAACGCGTAGTTCAGCGCCTGCCTGCGGGCGTCGACGGCGTCATGGGCCTCGGCGATCCGTACCGCCCACTCCCCCGCGAGCCGCCCCGAGCGCAGCGCGAAGGAGATGCCTTCCCTCGTCCACGGTTCCAGCAGCCCTGCCGCGTCCCCGCACACCAGCACCCGGCCGCGCGACAGCGGTGAGTCGTCGCTGCGGCAGCGTGTGAGATGGCCGGAGGAGACCGCGGGCTCGAAGCCGGCGAGCCCCAGCCGGGCGATGAAGTCCTCCAGGTACCGCTTGGTCGCGGCGCCCTCGCCGCGCGCCGAGATCACACCGACCGTCAGCGTCTCCCCCTTGGGGAACACCCAGCCGTAACTGCCGGGCATGGGGCCCCAGTCGATGAGCACCCGGCCCGCCCAGTCCTCGGCGACCGTCGCCGGGACGGGGATCTCCGCCTCCAGGCCGAGGTCCACCTGGTCGAGCTTCACCCCGACATGGGCTCCTATCCGGCCCGCGCTGCCGTCCGCGCCGACGACCGCGCGGGTCAGGACCGTCTCGCCGTCCGACAGCACCACGGCGACCGTGCGCCGGTCCGGCACCGCCGGTCCGTGCTGCTCCACCCGTGACACGGCCGCTCCGGTGCGCAGCACCGCGCCCGCCTTCTGCGCCTGTTCGACGAGACCGGCGTCGAACTCCGGGCGGTTGATGAGCCCGAAGAGCATCCGTTTGGAGCGGCGGGTGCGCGCCAGCCTGCCGTTGAGCGAGAAGGTCACCGCGTGCACCCGGTCGCGCAGCGGGAGTTCGAAGCCCGGCGGCAGGCTGTCGCGCGAAGGTCCGATGATCCCCCCGCCGCAGGTCTTGTAACGGGGCAGTTCGGCTTTCTCCAGCAGCAGTACCCTGCGGCCGGTCACCGCCGCCGCGTACGCCGCCGACGCCCCCGCGGGGCCTCCGCCGACCACGACGACGTCCCACACTGGGTCGCCAAGCTCATTTGCCGCCTCTGCTCCGGTGGCATCGTTCTCGCTGCTCACGATGTACTTCTGCTCCCGATCCGACCTGTGGCTAGGGCTCTCGACGGCATCCTACGGCGCGGTCGCCCGCCACCCGTTGTGGGAGGATCGACCACACATTCGCCGTACACACATCGCACAACGACGTGCCCCCGAGGAGCGTGCCCATGACCGCCGTACCGATCGCAGAGACCGTCGCGTCGCTGATGCCCCGCGCCGAGGCGGAGCTCAGGGAGCTGGTGGCGTTCAGGTCGGTCGCGGACCCCGCCCAGTTCCCGAGAAGCGAATGCGAGGCGGCGGCCGCGTGGGTCGCCGGCGCGCTGCGCGCGGAGGGCTTCACGGACGTGGCCGTCCTGGACACCCCCGACGGCACGCAGTCCGTCTACGGCTTCCTGCCCGGCCCGGCCGGTGCCCCGACCGTGCTGCTGTACGCGCACTACGACGTGCAGCCGCCGCTCGACACGGCGGCCTGGGTCTCGCCGCCGTTCGAACTGACGGAGCGCGACGGACGCTGGTACGGACGCGGGGCCGCGGACTGCAAGGGCGGCTTCATCATGCATCTGCTCGCGCTGCGTGCCCTGAAGGCCGACGGCGGTGTGCCGGTGAACATCAAGGTGATCGTGGAGGGTTCGGAGGAACAGGGCACGGGCGGCCTGGAGCAGTACGCGGAGGCCCACCCGGAACTGCTCGCCGCGGACGCCGTCGTGATCGGCGACACGGGCAACTTCCGTGCCGGCCTGCCGACGGTCACGGCCAGCCTGCGCGGTATGACGCTGCTGCGAGTGCAGATCGACACCCTGGAGGGGAACCTGCACTCCGGGCAGTTCGGCGGGGCTGCCCCCGACGCGCTGGCCGCGCTCGTCCGCGTACTGGACTCGCTGCGCGCCGAGGACGGTTCGACGACCGTGGACGGGCTCACGGCGGACGCGGCATGGGAGGGCCTCGCCTACCCGGAGGAGGACTTCCGCAAGGACGCCAAGGTCCTCGACGGTGTCGAGCTGATCGGCGAGGGCACCGTCGCGGACCGCATCTGGGCCCGGCCGGCCGTCACGGTGCTGGGCATCGACTGCCCGCCCGTGGTCGGCGCCACTCCGTCCGTACAGGCGTCCGCGCGGGCGCTGATCAGCCTGCGGGTCCCGCCGGGCCAGGACGCGGCGGAGGCGAACAAGCTGCTCGCCGCGCACCTGGAGGCGCACACGCCGTGGGGCGCGCGGGTGGCGGTGGAGCAGGTCGGTCAGGGCCAGGCGTTCCAGGCGGACATCACGAGCCCCGCTTACACGTCCATGGCAGAGGCGATGCGTGTGGCGTACCCGGGCCAGGAGATGCAGTCCTCCGGCATGGGCGGCTCCATCCCGCTGTGCAACACACTCTCCGCGCTGTACCCGCGGGCCGAGATCCTGCTGATCGGACTGAGCGATCCGGAGGCGCAGATCCACGCCGTGAACGAGAGCGTGTCCCCCGACGAGCTGGAGCGGATGTCCGTGGCCGAGGCGCTGTTCCTCGTCAACTACGCGACGTCCAAGCGGGGCTGACGGCGGGGTTGACGGTACGGCCGGGAGCCGGCCGTACCACCGGGAGTCGGCGGGACGGCCGGGGCGGCCGCTCGGTCGCGCCGGCCCCCGGGGCCGCACCGTCCCGCTGACGGCTGCCGACTGTGACCGCCGGCGGCAGCAGGCCGTGGCCGGCCGCGGCCTGCTGCCGCCGGCGAGGTGCGAAGGCCCGCAGGGCCGGGCCCCCGCCGCGCCGAGGAGCTGTCCGGCTAAGGGCTGTCCCGCAATCCCCGGTGGATCAGCGCGCGGCGTCGGATGCGGTACATCGCAAGGCGGAGGGTCGTCCTCGTACCGGGTGTATCCGGGCGATTCGACAACGCAGCAAGGTGCCGTAGCTGTCGTCGTGCGCCCGCCGGGGGTCCCGCCGGGGATTACGGGACAGCCCTCAACTGCCGCCGACCGGGACGCCGGCCTCCAGGTTGAGGACGGCCCCCCGCTCGCGGGCACGGAGGGCCCACCGCAGCCGTTCGTAGCGGGCGGGTGGAAGCAGCTCCGCCGCTTCCTCCTCTCCGGCGAACTTCCAGCCGCGCAGTTCGGAGCCGGGCAGCAGCACCCGTCCGGCGTCGCCGCCGGGAAGCCTGCCACCGTCGAAGATCAGCCGCAGTCCGCCGAAACCCGGGGGCTTCGGCGGCTCCCAGTCGACGACCAGCAGCCGGGGTACGCCGGCCAGTTCGATGCCCAGTTCCTCCGCGACCTCCCGGATGCCGGCGCGGGCGGGCGCCTCCCCTCTCTCCACGACACCGCCGGGGAACTCCCAGCCCGGCTTGTAGGTCGGATCGACGAGCAGCACCCTGTCGTGTTCGTCGAAGAGCAGCACACCGGCGGCGACGGTCTCCGCGGTCGGCTCGGGGGTCTGCACGATGTCGCTCACGGCGGCCGCACCCGTGCGTACGGCGTCCGCGACGGCCAGGGCCGCCGCGCGGGTGTCGAGGCGGCTGTTGTCTATCACGTGTGCGTCTCCGGTGAGCCAGCCGAGGGATGCCCGGTAGCGCTCGATGTTGCCGAAGGCCCACTGACGGACACGCTCGCTCTCCTCCGGGTCGTCGGGGAACTCCTCACGAGCCGCTATCCGTTCGCGCAAAATCGTTTCATCAGGTGCCAGCAGCACATGCCGCACCGCTATCCGGCGGGCGGCGAGAGCACCGAAGATCTCGTCGCGGTACTCCTGGCGCAGGACGGTCATGGGTGCCACCAGCACACCGCCCAGCTCGGCGAGGAGCGCCGCCGCTGTGTCCACGACGAGCCGCCGCCAGATCGGCAGATCCTGGTAGTCGCCCACCTCGGCCAGCCGCTTGGCCGGCAGCAGGTGGCGCATGCCCGCGCCGATCAACTCCGGGTCGAAGAGCGTGCTGTTCGGGATCAGATCGATCAGTTCGCGTGCGGTACTGGTCTTGCCCGCTCCGAACGCACCGTTGATCCAGACGATCACGGGTCCCCCTCTTCCGTAGCCCACAGTGGATTGCCCGCAACACCCTGCCACGCAAACCCGGTACCGGAACCGGTTGGCCGGTCAGGCATGCCAACTGTGGCCGGGCCGTGACACCGGCCCGGGACCGTCGTTGGAGCGGAGGAGACGAGGGAGTGGGGCATGCGCCGCACGGTGTTGGAGACGTTCCCCGCGGGTGACCCGCGGGGAAGTCGGCAGGCGGAGGAGTACGCCCGCCGCCGCAGGAACGAGGGCCTGGCGGTGGAGGTCGTGATGGATCTGGAGTCGGACGCGTTTCTGGTCGTGGTGCCGCAGCAGCAGAGCGGCGAGCGCGATCGGTGAGCGTTCCGCCTGCAGGCGGCTGCGGGCCGGGGCGGTCGTACGCCGGCCCGGACAGACCGGTCGCACCGTGCCTGCCCCTGCCCCTGCCCCCAAGGGCACGCTCCGGTCCGGCTCCACAGGAACGCCGACGCAGGGCCCGGCTGGATGCCGGCGCAGGCCCAGGCGAGGCGCGCGCCCCGGTCTGGGCGCGCGCCACGCCCCCGGCGTCAGCCTCGGCCCGCCGGGACCGGCGTCTCGCCGTGGCCGAGCCTCGCCGCGGCGGCCGCGCCCACCAGTCCCGCGTCCGTACCGGTCATCGCGGGTGCGACGGTGAGCCGGCGGACGAAGGAGAGCGTCGCGTAGTCGCGCAGGGCACGCCGCAGGGGGGCGAACAGGACCTCTCCCGCCCCGGCCACTCCCCCGCCGATGACGGCGATCTCGATCTCGACGAGCGTCGCCGTGGCGGCGATCCCCGCGGCGAGGGCCTGCGCCGCTCGCTCGTACGAGGCGGTCGCGACCGGGTCGCCCGCGCGCGCGGCCACGGCCACGGCCGCGGCAGAGGTGTCGCCGGAGGGGCCGGGCCGCCACCCGTTCTCCAGTGCACGGCGGGCGATGTTCGGCCCGCTGGCGATGCGCTCCAGGCAGCCCCGGCCGCCGCACGGGCACAGGTCGCCGTCCAGGTCCACGCTGATGTGCCCGATGTGGCCGGCGTTGCCCGTCGGTCCGGCGTGCGGCCTGCCCCCCAGGACCAGGCCGCCGCCGACGCCGGTGGACACGACCATGCACAGTGCGTTGTCGTGGCCTCGGGCGGCGCCCAGCCAGTGTTCCGCCGCGGTCATGGCGACGCCGTCGCCGACGAGGGTGACCGGCAGTCCGCCGACGGCCCTCGACACCCGGTCGACGAGCGGAAAGCCCCGCCAGCCCGGCACGTTGACGGGGCTGACCGTACCGGTGGACGCGTCGACGGGGCCCGCGCTGCCGATGCCGAGGGCGGTGGCCCGCGCCCACAGCGGGGAGGACATCAGCTCGGCGAGGACGTTCTCGGCCGCGTGCATCACCGTGTCGCCGTCGTCATGAGCCGGTGTGGGGCGCTGGGCGCGGTGAAGAATCGCGCCGTTGCCGTCCACCAACGCGCCGGCGATCTTGGTGCCACCGATGTCGAGAGCGGCGACGAGGCTGTTATGCATCGGTACGGGATCCCCCGGGAGCTGTCGGACCTGCGGTTTCGATAACAGTCTCCATTGCCCTGACAACGTTGTCCAGGGCCTATGCTCGACGCCACACGGTACCGATACGAGGAACACGACCGCCGACACCATGACAGGACTGCGCACTGTGGCCGATTCACCCCGTCCCCCGACGCCTCCCGGCCGCCCCCGCGGCCCCGAGCCCCGCTACGGGAACCGGCCCACGATGAAGGACGTCGCGGCGCGGGCCGGAGTCGGGCTGAAGACGGTGTCGCGGGTCGTCAACGGCGAGGCGGGCGTCACGCCCGACACCGAACGACGGGTGCAGGAGGCGATCGAGTCCCTCGGCTTCCGCCGCAACGACAGCGCCCGGGTGCTGCGCAAGGGCCGCACCGCCTCCATCGGCCTCGTACTGGAAGACCTCGCCGACCCGTTCTACGGTCCGCTGAGCCGCGCGGTCGAGGAGGTCGCCCGGGCGCACGGGGCGCTGCTCATCAACGGCTCCAGCGCCGAGGACCCGGACCGGGAGCAGGAATTGGCGCTCGCCCTGTGCGCCCGCCGGGTGGACGGCCTGATCGTGATCCCCGCCGGGACCGACCACCGCTATCTGGAGCCGGAGATCAAGGCGGGCGTCGCCACCGTCTTCGTCGACCGCCCGCCCGGCCGGATCGACGCGGACGTGGTGCTCTCCGACAGCTTCGGCGGTGCCCGGGCCGGCGTGGCGCATCTGATCGCACACGGCCACCGCCGTATCGCGTTCATCGGCGACCAGCCGCGCATCCACACCGCCGTGGAGCGGCTGCGCGGCTACCGGGCGGCCATGGCGGATGCCGGGCTCGAGGTCGACGACTCCTGGGTGGCCCTCGGCCCGACGGCCCCCGAGCGGGTCCAGGAGGCCGTGGGGGGCGTGCTGTCGGGGCCGGAACCGGTCACCGCGATCTTCGCGGGGAACAACCGTGTGACGGTGACGGCGGTACGGGTCCTGGCCGGCCACGCCCGGCGCGTCGCGCTCGTCGGCTTCGACGACATCGAGCTCGCGGACCTGCTCGGTATCACCGTCATAGCCCAGGACGCGGCGACGCTCGGCCGCACGGCGGCGGAGCGGTTGTTCCGTCGGCTGGACGGGGCGAACGACGAGCCGGCCCAGGTGGCGCTGAAGACGGTGCTGATTCCGCGCGGCTCGGGGGAGATCCCGCCGTCGGGCTGAGAAGGGAGCCGGCCCCAGGCGAGGGGTGGGAAGGAAACCGGCCCCGTCGCCGATCGGGCTGCGAGGGAGGTCGCTTCCGGGAAGCGAGAGGGCGGTGGTCCGGGCCCCGCGCCGGGCCTCCGCGCCATCCCTCCCGACCGGAACACGCCGCGGGTCCGTGTGCTGTCGCACAGTGACCGAAAGTCCTGTGGCCCGCCACCGCACCCCGATATGAGGGTTGCTGTCGTCGGTTAAGCGATCATGAGAGGAACACTTTCATGCACAAGACCGCGAAAACTGCCGTCGCTACTCTCGGGGCGGCCATGCTGCTCAGCCCGGGCCTCGGTACGGCCGGTGCCCAGGCCGCCGAGGCCCCGTCGTCCGGACCCGCCGCGGCCTTGGAACCCGCGACCTCCGCCGCACCCCCGGTGGTGCGGAACACCCAGGCGCACGCGTGGCTGCGGGTGAACGTCCGCGCCTCGCCGAACACGAGCAGCGAGATCCTCAGCTTCATCAGCCCGGGCTACACCTACAGCGCGATCTGCTGGACCTACGGCCAGACCGTTTCGCTCGAGGGCTACACCAGCAGCAAGTGGGTCCTGATCGACCGGCCGTGGCCGAAGCGGAACGGATACGTGACCGCCATCGCCCTCAGCGGCGACAGCACCGGCGGCGTTTCCGAACGGTGCTGACACCGGATCAGGCGGACGGACCGCCGCGCCGCGCGGACGGCCAGCGGCACGACCGGCAGTGTTTGCGCGACCGGGCAAAGCTTGCCGGGAGGGGCGCTGGAACCGAAGCCGCCGCCGGCTGATACGGGCCCTGCCACTTCGCCCCGCCTGCCGTCAGGCGGGGCGAAGTGCTCGGCAGTGGACGCTCATCCGGCCGTGGCGGTGAGGCCGCCGCGCCGGGGCCGGGCGAAGCCGTCGAGGTCGGCTCGGGTGAGGCCGGTGAGGCGGGCGACCTCGGCCGAGTCCAGGGCGCCGCAGTCGATGCCGCGCAGCAGGTAGGAGCTGAGCGCCTTGGCGGTGGCGGGCTCGTCCATGACGTCGCCGCCGACGTGGCCCGCGTAGGCGGCGAGACGGGCGGCGGCCTGCTCGAAGCCCTCGCGGTAGAAGGCGAAGACGGCGGCGTACCGAGTGGGCAGGTGGCCGGGGTGCATGTCCCAGCCCTGGTAGTAGGCGCGGGCCAGGGCTCGGCGGGTGAGGCCGTAGTGGAGGCGCCAGGCGTCGTGGACGTTCTCGGTGGTGCCGACGGGCAGCACGTTGGTGGAGCCGTCGGACACGCGTACTCCGGTGCCGGCGGCGGCGACCTGCATGACGGCCTTGGCATGGTCGGCGGCGGGGTGGTCACTGGCCTGGTGGGCGGCGCTGACGCCGAGGCAGGCGCTGTAGTCGAAGGTGCCGTAGTGGAGGCCGGTGGCCCGTCCCTCCGCCGCGTCGATCATGCGGGCGACGGTGGCGGTGCCGTCGGGGGCGAGGATGGACTGGCTGGTCTCGATCTGGATCTCGAAGCCGATGCGGCCGGGTTCCAGACCACGGGCCTTCTCGAACTCCTCGGCCAGTCGCACCATCGCGGTGACCTGCTCCGGGTAGGTGACCTTGGGCAGGGTCAGGACGAGGCCGTCGGGCAGGCCGCCGTGCTCCATCAGGCCGGTGAGGAAGACGTCGAGCGTGCGGATGCCCCGGTCGCGTACGGCGGCCTCCATGCACTTCATCCGGATCCCCGTGTACGGGGCGGCGGTGCCCTGTTCGTACGCCTCGAGGACGAGGCGGGCGGCGCGGGCGGCGTCGGCGTCCTCGTCGGCCCCGCCGTAGCCGTCCTCGAAGTCGATCCGCAGGTCCTCGACCGGCTCGCGCTCGAGCTTGGCCCGGACCCGTGTGTACACGGGCTCCGCGAGCTCGTCGGCCAGGCCGAGGACACGGGCGAGGGAGTCGGCGTCGGGAGCGTGCTCGTCGAGTGCGGCGAGCGCCTGGTCGCCCCAGGAGCGGATGGTGTCGGCGGCGAAGGCGTCGCCCGGTACGTACACGGTGTGGACGGGCTGGCGGGTGCCGGGGTCTCCCGGGTACCGGCGGGCGAGCTCGGCGTCCACCGGCGCGAGGGAGGCGCTGATGCCCTCGCTGACCGCACCGGCGAGGCTCGTCGCCACCTTCTCCTGCTGACCCATGTCCCACACCCTCCGTCAACTTCGCGGCATCTGTTGTTTTCCGTCCAGCGGAATCAACATTCTGTTGAATGAAATTAACGGCCCGTGCCGAGTCACGTCAATGGTCCCCGGAACGGGCCGGGGCCGCGCGGTGAAGATCACCGCGCGGCCCCGGGCCGTGAAGAACCGCAGATCAGCCCTTGCGGGCCTTGACCTCTTCGGTCAGCTGCGGGACGACCTCGAAGAGGTCGCCGACCACGCCGTAGTCGACGAGGTCGAAGATCGGGGCCTCTGCGTCCTTGTTGATGGCCACGATGGTCTTCGACGTCTGCATGCCCGCGCGGTGCTGGATCGCGCCGGAGATGCCGGAGGCGATGTACAGCTGCGGGGAGACCGACTTGCCGGTCTGGCCGACCTGGTTGGTGTGCGGGTACCAGCCGGCGTCGACCGCGGCACGCGAGGCACCCACGGCGCCGCCGAGGGAGTCGGCGAGCGCCTCGATGATCGCGAAGTTCTCCGCGCCGTTGACGCCACGGCCACCGGAGACGACGATCGCGGCCTCGGTCAGCTCCGGGCGGCCGGTCGACTCGCGCGGGGTGCGCGAGACGACCTTGGTGCCGGTCGCCTTCTCGGAGAACGACACCGACAGCGCCTCGACCGCACCGGCGGCCGGGGCGGCCTCCACGGCGGCCGAGTTCGGCTTGACCGTGATGACCGGGGTGCCCTTGGAGACACGGGACTTGGTGGTGAAGGAGGCGGCGAACGCGGACTGCGTCGCGACCGGGCCCTCGTCGCCGGCCTCGAGGTCGACGGCGTCGGTGATGATGCCCGAGCCGATCCGGACCGCCAGACGGGCCGCGATCTCCTTGCCCTCCGCGGAGGACGGCACGAGCACGGCGGCCGGGGAAACAGCCTCGTACGCGGCCTGCAGCGCGTCGACCTTGGGGACGACGAGGTAATCGGCGAACTCGGGGGCGTCGGCGGTGAGCACCTTCACCGCGCCGTGCTCGGCGAGCGCGGCAGCCGTGTCGGAGGCGCCGGAGCCGAGCGCGACGGCGACGGGCTCGCCGATGCGGCGGGCCAGCGTCAGCAGCTCCAGGGTGGGCTTGCGGACGGCACCGTCCACGTGGTCGACGTAGACGAGAACTTCAGCCATGGGACTTCTTCTCTCCTGCTTGCAAAGTACGAAGGGGGCGGTGGGTGGCCGAAGCCTTAGACGAACTTCTGGCTCGCGAGGAACTCCGCGAGCTGCTTGCCGCCCTCGCCCTCGTCCTTGACGATCGTGCCGGCGGTACGGGCCGGCCGTTCCGCGGCCGAGTCGACCTTGGTCCAGGCGCCCTCGAGGCCGACCTCGTCCGCCTCGATCTCCAGGTCCTCGAGGTCCAGGGACTCCACCGGCTTCTTCTTGGCGGCCATGATGCCCTTGAAGGACGGGTAGCGGGCCTCGCCCGACTGGTCGGTCACGGACACGACGGCCGGCAGCGACGCCTCGAGCTGCTCGCTCGCGGTGTCGCCGTCGCGACGGCCCTTGACCGTGCCGTCCTCGACGGAGACCTCGGACAGCAGCGTGACCTGCGGGACACCCAGACGCTCGGCCAGCATCGCCGGCAGCACACCCATGGTGCCGTCGGTGGAGGCCATACCGGCGATGACCAGGTCGTAACCGGTCTTCTCGATCGCCTTGGCGAGCACCAGGGAGGTGCCCATGACGTCGGTGCCGTGCAGGTCGTCGTCCTCGACGTGGACGGCCTTGTCGGCACCCATCGACAGCGCCTTGCGCAGCGCGTCCTTGGCATCCTCGGGACCGACGGTCAGCACGGTGACCTCCGCGTCGTCGGCCTCGTCCGCGATCTGCAGCGCCTGCTCGACCGCGTACTCATCCAGCTCCGACAGCAGGCCGTCGACGTCGTCGCGGTCGACGGTCAGGTCATCGGCGAAGTGCCGGTCGCCGGTGGCGTCGGGCACGTACTTCACACAGACAACGATCCTCAGGCTCACGCCGGCTCTCCTACTGCATCGTCTCTACTGGACTGCCTTGTTGAACGCAGCATAGGCGTCCGATGGGGCGGATCCCGGTCGGGGCGGGCCGCGCTCCGAACGAAATATTACTCGTCAGTACATCGAGTGTGTTCCCGCTAAGCAAGCGCTTTGAACTGTGACCTTGACAACGGCGTGCCGACCACCCCGCCACAGGTCAGTCACGCAGAGCGGTGAAGCGCCCCTGGTGGTACACGAGCGGTCGGCCGCCGCCCGCCGGATCACCCGCCACGACCTCGGCGATCACCAGCCGGTGATCCCCCGCGGGCACCCTGGCCACGACACGGCACACCATCCAGGCCACCACGCCGTCGAGCACCGGGACACCCTCCGGGCCCGGGTGCCAGCCGGTGGGTGCGGCGAAGCGGTCCGCGCCGCTCCGCGCGAACGTGGCCGCCAGTTCCTGCTGGTGCTCGCCGAGGATGTGGACACCGACGTGCTCGGCCTCCGCGAGGACCGGCCAGCTGGAGGATCCGGTTCCCACCCCGAAGGAGATCAGCGGCGGCTGTGCGGCGACGGAGGTGAGCGAGGTGGCGGTGAATCCGACCGGACGGGAGCCCGTCGCGGTGATCACCGCGACCCCCGCGGCATGCTGCCGGAACACGGAGCGCAGGAGGTCGGGCGAGGCGGAGCGGGCGGTGGCGAGGTCGGGCGAGGCCGTCATCGGGATGTCCTTCTGGGTCTGCGAACTAGGCGGCTGCGGCTGCACGGGCAGCCGGACAGCGCGCGCTCGCGTTACGGGCGAGGTCGACATGGACCCGCCCGTGGAGAAGGAGTTCTTGAGGCACGGAGATCAGCCTGTCGATACTTGGCGTGCACAGTCAAGTGCGCCTCGAGAGGTGCGACCAGGGTCACGGGCATCACACCGCCCGGCCCAGGGCGGCGATCACGTCGGCCTTGCGCGGCGCGCCGGAGGCTCTGGTGACGATCCGGCCGCCGGCGTCGAGCACCAGCACGGTGGGGGTCCTGACGATGCCGAGCCGGCGTACGAGGGCCAGACGCTCCTCCGCGTCGATCTCGACATGGGCGATGCCCTCGACCATGGACGCGACATCGGCGAGCGTCCGCCGCGTGGCCCGGCAGGGCCGGCAGAACGCGGTGGAGAACTGGACCAGAGTGGCCCGCTCGCCGAGCGCCGTGCCCAGATCCGGCTCGCCGAGCCGCATCCGCGCGTCGTGGGCGTCATGTGCGCGCACCGTGATGTCCTCTCCTCGTGCAGTCCCGGCCCCGTCCCGCGTCCCGCGAGTATGCTCCCCCCTCCCGGTCCACTTCCCTGACGTGCAGCGTTCACGGCCCGGCAGGGATTCCCCCCGGCGGGTGCGGCGCCAAGTTCCCGCACCGGACGTGACGAGAATCTCGCGCCCGCACCCCTCCAGGGCTGGTCAGCACGGCGCCCATGGGGCACGATCGGCCCAAAGCCGAAAACCTACGGCTGCGTAACTTCCACCGGGAGAACCCCTCCCCGGGCAGAGGAAAGGGCCCTCCCCCCATGGCAGAACTCGTCTATCGGCCGGTCATCGGCGCCGCTCTCACCATGTTCAAGGCGCTCGACCTGAAGATCGACACTCAGGGGGCGGAGAACATTCCGCGTACCGGTGGAGCCGTGCTGGTCAGTAACCACATCAGCTACCTGGACTTCATCTTCACCGGGCTCGGCGCGCTGCCGCAGAAGCGCCTGGTCCGGTTCATGGCCAAGGACTCCGTCTTCCGCCACAAGATCTCCGGTCCGCTGATGCGGGGCATGAAGCACATCCCGGTGGACCGCAAGCAGGGCGAGGCGGCATACGCGCACGCCCTTGACGCGCTGCGCGCGGGCGAGATCATCGGTGTCTTCCCCGAAGCGACGATCTCCCAGTCGTTCACGCTGAAGTCGTTCAAGTCGGGTGCGGCACGCCTCGCGCAGGAGGCAGGGGTGCCCCTAGTCCCGATGGCGCTGTGGGGCACGCAGCGGCTGTGGACCAAGGGCCGGCCGCGCAACTTCAGGCGCTCCCACATCCCGGTGACGATCCGGGTCGGCGAGCCCGTCGAGGCGCCCGCCGACCAGTTCGCCGGAGCGATCACCCGGCGGCTGCGCGGGAGGGTGCAGGAGCTGCTGGAGGCGGCGCAGCGGGCCTATCCGGTGCGCCCCAAGGATGCGGCGGACACCTGGTGGGTGCCCGCCCACCTCGGCGGCACGGCACCCACGCCGGCCGAGGTGCGCGAGGCGTACTAGCCTCTACCCCGGGGCGTGGACGGTGATCCGGGCCCCGGGGCTCAGCTTCTCCAGCGTTTCGGCGAGTTCGGCGGCTGCCGCCCCGAGTTCGCCGTTCGCCGTCGGCCCCATGGCCTCGAGCAGGAACAGGGCGTTCACCGACGCCTCGGTCAGCCGGGTGCGCACACCCTGTCGCCAGTTCCAGCGCCGGCAGGTGACGCCTTCGTCGTCGCGCCAGACGACCTCGCCGGCCTCCGGGTGCTCGACGGCCTCCTCGCCGCCCGCCATGGTGGCGAACGGCTCCTCTCCCGTGGCCCGTACCAGCCGCATTCCGCCCTTGATGCGGTCGGTGTCCTCGCCGCCGACGGGGATCAGATGCGCCACGCTGACCGCGTTGTAGAGATCGACCAGGACGTTGATCCGGGGCAGCCCGCCGTCGGCGAGCGCACGCCTGGCGAGCGCTTCCGCCGAGTTGCGGGTACGGGACGGCTTGGCACCGAAGGCGGTGTACGCCTCGCGCCAGGCGGCCAGATGGGGGTCCTCGTGTGGTGCTCGTCCGCCGAGGCGGGTCGCGAGCCGGCGGGCGGCGTCGTCGAGGAGCGCGGAACTGTCCTGGTTGCTGGGGCCGTTGACCAGCCCGTGCGCCTCTACGGCGAGATGGCTGAAGCCGGGCGCGAGGGCTCGGACCTCGTCGGACACGGTGAGCTGAGGAGTCATCGCCTGTTGCCTCGAACTGATCGGAGTGCGGTCGGGAGCGTCTTCCGCGGGTGCGTGTGGCCGGGAGCATGGAGGGGCGGCCCCGTCACCATACGGTCCAGTGCATCACAGAGTACCGGACAGTCCACTGCAGTGGACTCCACGTCTCGCCGTCGCCGGTCGGGACAGGACAGACGCATGCGGCCGACCGCGAGTCGATGACTCCCCGGTCGGCCGCACGCGCGTACGAGGGGGTGGAGGCGCTAGCGCGCCATCTCCTCTTTGAGCGCCTGCACGAAGGAGTCCACATCCTCCTCCGTCGTGTCGAACGAGCACATCCAGCGCACGTCGCCGGCCGCTTCGTCCCAGAAGTAGAACCGGAAGCGCTTCTGCAGCCGCTCGCTCACGTCGTGGGGCAGCCGGGCGAAGACGGCGTTCGCCTGCACGGGATACAGGATCTCCACTCCGTCGACCGTGCGCACACCGTCCGCGAGCCTCTGGGCCATCGTGTTGGAGTGGCGGGCGTTGCGCAGCCACAGATCCTTGGCGAGCAGCGCCTCCAGTTGCACGGAGACGAAACGCATCTTGGACGCGAGCTGCATGGACAGCTTGCGCAGATGCTTCATGTGGCTGACCGCGTCCGCGTTCAGGACCACGACCGCCTCGCCGAAGAGCATGCCGTTCTTGGTGCCGCCGAAGGTGATGACATCCACGCCGGCGGCGTTGGTGAAGGCCCGCATGGGGACGTTCAGCGACGCCGCGGCGTTGGCTATCCGCGCTCCGTCCAGGTGGACCTTCATACCGCGGGCGTGCGCGTGCTCGGTGATGGCACGGACCTCGTCCACGGTGTACACGGTGCCCAGTTCGGTGTTCTGGGTGATCGACACGACCTGCGGCATGGCCCGGTGCTCGTCGTCCCAGCCGTACGCCTGCCGGTCGATGAGCTCGGGGGTGAGCTTGCCGTCCGGCGTCGGCACGGTGAGCAGCTTCAGCCCGCCCATCCGCTCCGGTGCGCCGCCCTCGTCGACGTTGATGTGCGCCGTCTCCGCGCAGATCACGGCGCCCCAGCGGTCGGTGAGCGCCTGCAGCGCGGTCACGTTGGCGCCGGTTCCGTTGAAGACCGGGAACGCCTCGGCCGTGGGGCCGAAGTGGCTGTGCATGAGGCGCTGGAGGTGGTCGGTGTACTCGTCCTCGCCGTAGGCGACCTGGTGGCCGCCGTTGGCGAGGGCGAGCGCGGCAAGGACCTCCGGGTGGGCTCCTGCGTAGTTGTCGCTGGCGAACCCGCGCACGGACGGGTCGTGGTGGCGCCGGGCGTCGGTCTTCACGGTTTGGGGGTCAGCCACAGACGCTGTCCATTCACTTCCGGGGCGGGCCGGTCCCAGACTCCGGCGATGGCCTCGGCCAGTTCCGTCACGTCGGTGAAGCCCGCGAACTTCGCATTCGGGCGCTCGGCGCGCATCGCGTCGTGCACCAGTGCCTTGACGACCAGGATGGCAGCCGCACTCGTCGGGCCCTGCTCGCCCCCCGCCTTGCGGAAGGCGTCGGCGAGCGCGAGCGTCCATGCCTCCGCGGCGGCCTTCGAGGCGGAGTACGCGGCGTTGCCCGCGGTCGGCTTGCTGGCGCCGGCCGCGCTGATCAGCAGGTACCGGCCCTTGTCGCTGCGCTGCAGACCTTCGTAGAAGGCCAGCGAGGTGTGCTGGACGGTACGGATCAGCAGCTTCTCCAGCAGCTCCCAGTCGGCGGGATTGGTCTCGGCGAAGGAGGGGCTGCCACGCCAGCCGCCCACCAGGTGGACCAGTCCGTCGATCCGGCCGAACTCCTTCTCCGTCTTGTCGGCCCACTCACGGGCGGCGCCCAGATTGAGCAGGTCGACGGTGTCGCCGGTGACCGTGGCCCCGCCGTGCGCGTACCGGGCCGCGTCCACGGCCTCGGCGAGCCGCTGCGGGTCCGCGTCGGAGGCGACCACGACGGCACCCGCCTCCGCCAGCCTGAGCAGGGTGGCCCGGCCGGCCGGGCCGGCCGCGCCGGCCACCGCGATCACTGCGCCCTCCAGGACGCCGCTGCCGTTGCTGTTCATGGTCGTAGCCTCCTGGATGCGAGAGCTCACGCGGCAGCTCCGGGAGCGGAAGCGGCGGTGATCCCCTTGGTGGAGGCGATCACGTTCTTCAGCTTCTTGGAGAGCGCCTCATAGAACATGCTCAGCGGAAACTCGTCCGGAAGCACATCGTCCACGAGTTTGCGCGGCGGCTGGGTCAGGTCGAGGGCGTCGGGGCCCTTGGCCCAGCGCGACCCCGGGTGCGGGGCGAGGTAGGTGGAGACGAAGTCGTACGCGGCGAACCAGTGGACCAGCTTGGGGCGGTCGATGCCGTCGCGGTAGAGCTTCTCGATCTCGCCGCAGAGCTGGTTGGTGACCTGCGGGGCACGGTCCCAGTCGATCTTCAGGGTGTTGTCGGTCCAGCGGACCACGTCGTGCTTGTGCAGGTACGCGAAGAGCAGCTGTCCGCCGAGGCCGTCGTAGTTGCGGACCCGGTCGCCGGAGACGGGGAAGCGGAACATCCGGTCGAAGAGCACCGCGTACTGCACGTCGCGGCCGTGCGGGTTGCCCTCGGCATCCAGCTTCACGGCCTCCTTGAAGGCGGTGAGGTCGCAGCGCAGCTCTTCGAGGCCGTACATCCAGAACGGCTGACGCTGCTTGATCATGAACGGGTCGAAGGGCAGGTCGCCATGGCTGTGGGTGCGGTCGTGGACCATGTCCCAGAGGACGAACGCCTGCTCGCAGCGCTGCTGGTCGGCGACCATCTCGCGAATGTCGTCGGGCAGCTCGAGCCCGAGGACGCTTACGGCCTCCTCCGTGACGGCGCGGAAGCGGGCGGCCTCGCGGTCGCAGAAGATGCCGCCCCAGGAGAAGCGCTCGGGGGCTTCACGCACGGCGATGGTCTCGGGGAAGAGCACCGCGGAGTGGGTGTCGTACCCGGCGGTGAAGTCCTCGAAGGTGATGCCGCAGAAGAGCGGGTTGTCGTACCGGGTGCGCTCGAGCTCGGCAAGCCACTCGGGCCACACCATCTTGAGGACGACCGCCTCCAGGTTGCGGTCCGGGTTCCCGTTCTGCGTGTACATGGGGAAGACGGCCAGGTGCTGCAGTCCGTCCGCACGGTCGGCAGCAGGCTGGAAGGCGAGCAGCGAGTCCAGGAAGTCGGGCACCTCGAAGCCGGCGTCGGCCCACTTGCGCAGGTCGGCGGTGAGCGCCCGGTGGTAGGCCGCGTCGTGCGGGAGCAGCGGGGAGAGGTCCTGGACCGCGGCGATCACCCGGTCCACCGCGGCCTCGGCCGCGGAGCGGTCGGGTGCGCCTTCCGCCTCGAAGTCGATCGAGCCGTCCTTGGACTGCCAGGGGCGGATCTCTTCGACGGCGCTCTTGAGCAGGGGCCAGCTTGGGTGGTCGACCACTCGGTCGGCGCTGGATATGTCCCCTGCGGCCATGTCCTGCACAAGAATTTCCGTCATGTCACTTCCTCCACGGGAGAACCTCGCGTCCTGACACCGTATCCATGCCTGGTTCTCCACCACAAGTGACAGCTTGATAAATCCTCCTGCGCAACCCCCATGCCGCCGCAGTTTTTGCGGCGCAGGGCACCTGGTGCGGCTGCTTCGACACCTTCGCCCCACTCGCCGGTGTGGCGGCGTCAACGGCTGCGAAGACACGCCCACCCGCAGGTGACGCGGCGGACCGTCGCACGGCCCGAGACCGGGGACCGCCTCGAAGCACGGCTTCAGGACACCCCGCCCGCAAGCGGTTCCCTCCTCCCGAGCGGCCGTTAGGCTGCCTCGTTACCGCCGGGTGCCGAGACTGCGCCCGTGGGAGCCGCCGTCGACGGAAGCGAGAGAATCTTGACTTTCCTCACCATCGGTCATCGCGGGGTCATGGGCGTCGAGCCGGAGAACACCCTGCGTTCATTCGTCCGCGCCGAGCAGTCCGGCATGGACGCCATC
Source organism: Streptomyces sp. NPDC048389 (assembly GCF_040706335.1). NCBI lineage: Bacteria > Bacillati > Actinomycetota > Actinomycetes > Kitasatosporales > Streptomycetaceae > Streptomyces > Streptomyces sp. NPDC048389. The sequence continues at coordinate 47,350 of NZ_JBEZKP010000017.1, forward strand.
GAACTCGATCTGCATCTGAGCAAGGACGGCGCGCTCGCCGTCATGCACGACGCCGACGTGGACCGTACGACCGACGGCAAAGGCGCGATCGCCGAGATGACGCTCGCCGAACTGCGCCAGCTCGACGCGGGCGGCGGTGAGCGGGTGCCGGTGTTCGAGGAGGTCCTCGACGCGGTGCGGTCCCCGCTCCAGGCGGAGATCAAGGACGTGGCGGCGGCACGCGCACTGGCCGAGGTGATGCGCAGGCGCGACCTGGTGCCGCGCGTCGAGGTGTCGTCCTTCCATGACGACGCGATCGCCGAGATCTCGGCCCTGGTGCCGGGTGTGCGTACGGTGCTGATCGCCAGCCGCTGGGGGACCGACATCGTGGACCGGGCGAAGGCCGTGGGCGCCCACTCCCTGGCGCTGAACATCCGCAGACTGACGCTGGAGACCGTGGAGCACGCGCACGCGAAGGGCCTGGGAGTGATCGGCTGGGTGGTCAACACGCAGGACCATCTGCGACTGGTACGCGCACTCGCACTCGACGGCGCGACCACCGACTACCCCGAGATCCGGCGCACGGGGCGCTTCACGGCCTGACGACCGCCGCCGCACCGGCCGCCGTCCCCGGCACGCCCCACGCCCCACGGCCTGACGACCGCCGCCGCACCGGCCGCCGTCCCCGGCACGCCCCACGGCCTGACGACCGCCGCCGTCCCCGGCGACCGGGAGGAACCTCCGGTGGAGACGGCCCTCAGACGAGATCCTTCACCAGCAGCTCGAAGGCGAGATCCTCGCGCTGCGGGATGCCGAAACGCTCGTCGCCGTACGGGAACGGAGTCATCCGGCCCGTACGGCGGTACCCGCGGCGCTCGTACCAGGCGATCAGGTCCTGGCGCACGGAGATGACCGTCATGTGCATCCGGGTCACACCCCACGTCTCGCGGACACTGCGCTCCGCCTCCGCGATGATCCGGCGGCCGAGGCCCGCGCCCTGGAGTCCGGGGCGCACCGCGAACATGCCGAAGTAGGCGGCGTCACCGCGGTGCTCGAGCTGGCAGCAGGCGACCACCTCGCCGTCCCGTTCAACGGCCATCAGCCGGCTTCCGGGGGCGGAGATGACCTCGAGGACGCCCTGCGGATCCGTGCGCTGCCCTTCGAGGATGTCCGCCTCGGTGGTCCAGCCTCCGCGGCTCGAATCGCCGCGGTACGCCGACTCGATCAGCGCCACGAGCACCTCGACGTCGCACTCCGCCGCGTCACGGTAGGTCAGCGTCATCTCGCCGGAGTCCTGGGGCGGGGCGATGTCCATCGGAAGGTTCTCCGTTCCACGGGGCCGTCGCCCCAGAGACTAACGCGCCCGCCGAGGGACGCTTCGCGCGGACCGGGCCGGCCTGCCCGCGCCTCCCCGCGCTCCCCCGGCACTCCCGTGCGCTCGCGTACGAGGCCGCTCGGCGGGCATCGACTCCTCGACCGACGCCGCACACCGGCCCGAGGGGGAGGTACGCCGTGCACGGACCCGCGACGTCCGGCTGGCTGCTCATGGTGCTGTGCGCCGCGACCGGGGCGTACAGCCTGGTGCGGATGGACCGCTGGTCGCAACCGGCCCGAAACGCGGCCGGCACAGAGGCGCTGATGGCATTCGGCATGGCCGCGATGGCCGTGCCCACCGCCGTGTTCACCCCGCCGCCATGGCACTGGGCCGTGTACGCGGCGGTCTTCGGCGCGGCCGCCCTGCGTGCCGCATGGCCGGTCCGGCACTGCGGCCGCCATGCGCACCACGCCGTCGGGTGTCTCGCGATGGTGTACATGGCGGTGGCGATGGCCACGGGCGGGGGCGGACACGGACCACACGCCGGCGGGGGCGTGCCGCTGCTCACCGGCGCGCTGCTCCTCTACTTCACCGTGTACGTGCTCCGCTCCGGCACCCGGTTGATACCGCTCGCGTCCGCCGGCGGCGGGACGGTCGCCGCGGGGGCGGCCCCCGCTGCGCAGGCGGCGGGACCCGAGCTGCTGCCGGCCTGCAGGGTCTCGATGGGGATCGCCATGCTGGCGATGCTGCTCATGCTCTGAACCTGCGGGACCGGCCGGAGCCGGCGGGGCGCGGGCCGCGTAAGGCACCGTGGCATACGTCACTTGGAGTGCGCGGCCATACCCGCAGGTAGCCTCGCGCTCATAGGCTACTGCCCATGATGGTCTCGCTCGCGCTGCTGGTGCTCGGCGCACTGGCCGCCGTCGTCGCCCCTCGTCTCGTGTCGCGTGCCGACTGGCCGGAGCGCGAGCCCGTCGTCGCCCTCTGGGTGTGGCAGTGCGTGGTCGCCGCGGTGCTGCTGTCGTTCGCGCTCTCCATGACCTTCAGTGCCGCGGCGGCCTGGCAGTTCGTACGGTCGCACGTCTTCGCCTCCGCGCCGCACGGAGTCGCGGAGGCGTACGCGCCGGGTCCGGACGGACCGTGGTCGGCGGTGCTCGCGGTGATCCTGGCGTGCGGCGGGCTGTGGACCGGGGCCAAGCTGGCGCAGGAGATCCACCGGGCGCACGGCCGGCGCAGGCGTCAGCGGGCCGAGCTGCTCGTGCGCTCCCCCCTGATGCCGGACGAGGTCCCCGGCAGCGAACCACTGGTCGTCCTCGAGGGTGAGCGCCCCGACGCCTGGTGGCTCCCGGGCGCGGCTCCGCAGCTGGTCATCACCACGGCCGCGTTGCGCCGCCTGAAAGGCCGTCAGCTCGACGCGGTGCTGGCTCACGAGCAGGGGCACGCGCGGGCCAGGCACGACTGGCTGCTGCACTGCTCCGCGGCGCTGGCGGGCGGCTTTCCGCAGATCCCGGTGTTCGCGGCGTTCCGCGACGAGATGCACCGGCTGGTCGAGCTGGCGGCGGACGACGTCGCCTCGCGTCGCTTCGGCCGGCTGACGATCGCGCTGGCGCTGGTCGAACTGAACGAGGAGCGCGGGGTGTTCGGGCCGTGCCCCACGCCCGGGGCGGAGCTGCCGCAGCGTGTCAACCGGCTGCTGTCGCCGGTCCCCCGGCTGACGCCCGGGCGCAGGCTGCGCCTCACGGCGGCGGCGGCCCTGGTGCCGGTGGTTCCGCTGCTGGTGGCGTTCGTTCCGGGGCTGCGCGCGCTGGGATAGCCGGGCGGCCACGGGGACGACAGGATCTGTCCATGCCTTCCCCCCGACCCGCAAAGCCTGCCGACTCCCGTCCCAGGAAAAGCGCCCTCCTTCGCGCCGCGCGACCGGCCGCTGCCTCGCGCCGGACGGCCGCGGTGCCGGCCCGGACCTGCGCCGTGCTGGCCGCCCTCACCGCGCTCCTACTGATGCCCGTCGCCCTCGCATGGCCCCCGCTGACGGCCTTCGACCGGGCGGTCGTGGAAGGACTGCACGCCTCCGCGGTGCAGGAGCCGACGTTCACGCATGCCAACCGGGTGCTGACCGACTGGGTGTGGGATCCGTGGACCATGCGGCTGCTGTCCGCGGCGGCCGTCGGGTGGCTCTGGCTGCGCGGAGAGCGTCTTCTCGCCGTATGGGTGGCGGTGGCCACCGCTGCCGGCACGGGGCTCCAGCAGGCCGTGAAGGCGCTGGTGGGGCGCGAGCGGCCCAGGTGGCCGGACCCGGTCGACTCGGCGGACTACGCGGCGTTCCCCTCCGGTCACGCGATGACGGCCGCGGTCACCTGTGGGCTGCTGCTCTGGCTCCTCCGCCGGCGGGGCGCGACCGGCCGCGTCTGGGCCGGAGGCGTGGCCCTCGCGGCCTTCTGTGTCGCCGGGGTCGGGTTCACCCGGCTCTATCTGGGCGTGCACTGGCCCTCCGACGTGGCCGGCGGCTGGCTCATCGGGGGGTGCGTGGTCGCCCTCACGGTGGCCTCCTACCGACGGGCGGCCTTGCTCCGCGGCGACTGAACGGTCGAAGATCGGGGCCATGATGATCAGGACGGTCCTGTTCGACTTCTCCGGAACGCTCTTCCGCGTCGAATCCACCCGTGACTGGCTGCGTGCGGTGCTGGGCGATCGCGGGCTGTCCGTGACCGGGGACGAAGCGGCGCGGTGGGCGGAGCGGCTGGCGGCGGCAGGAGCGCTGCCGGGCGGCCCCCCGCCGCAGCGGATACCGGACCACCTGGCGGAGCTCTGGTCGCTGCGCGACATGGACATGGAGCGGCACCGGGCCACGTACACGGGTCTTGCCCGCCAGGTGCCGCTGCCCGACCAGGGCCTCTACGACGCGCTCTACGACCGCCACATGACGCCGGCCGCCTGGAGCCCCTACCCCGACGCGGCAAAGGTGCTGCGCGGCCTGCGCGAGCGGGGTGTCGGCGTCGGTGTGGTCAGCAACATCGGCTGGGACCTGCGGCCGGTCTTTCGCGACCACGGCTTCGACGCGTTGGTCGACACGTACACGCTGTCCTTCGAGCACGGCGTGCAGAAGCCGGACGCGCGGCTGTTCCGGTCGGCGTGCGAAGGGCTGGGGAGCGACCCGCGGGAGGTGCTGATGGTGGGCGACGACCGCCGTGCCGACGGCGGGGCCGCGGAGCTGGGCTGCGCCGTCCACTTCGTGGACCACCTCCCGGTGCACGAGCGGCCCCGAGGGCTGCTCCCGGTGCTGGGGCTCATCGACCCGGAGCCCGCGCCGTAGGAGAATTGAACCAGGACAGAGCCACCCGAACCGGACGATCCCCCGCGTCGCCCGGTTCGAGCAGCACCACCCCGCCGACCCGCGGCCCCGGAGGGCCGGACGGCGGGACGCGCTGAGTATATTGGCTGTGAGCCAGTCAACGCAGGAGTCAAGCATGTCCCCGCGAAGCGCATCGGTCAATGAAGAGCTTCGTCGACGTTCTCGTGAGCGGCTTCTGCAGGCGACGGTGGAGCTGGTCGACGAGCGCGGCTACGAGGCGACGACACTCGGTGACATCGCCGACCGGGCGGGCTCGGCCCGCGGCCTGGTCTCGTACTACTTCCCCGGCAAGCGGCAGCTGCTGCAGTCGGCGGTGCACCGGCTGATGCACCGGACGCTCGAAGCGGCACTGATGCGCGAGCCGCGCACCGAAGACGGCCGTGAGCTGCTGGCCCGGGCCATCGACGCGATCCTCGGCCTGGCGGCCGACCACCCGAGGCTGATGCGCACGCACATGGCGGGGATCCTGCAGGCCGACGGTTTCGTGCAGTGCCCGGAACAGCAGCGGCTGGCCGCTCTGCTGCGCGGGACGCTGGAGCTCTACGGGGTACGGGACGTCGACACCGAGTACCCCCTGTTGCGGGCGCTGCTGATGGGAGCCGTCTTCGCCGTACTGCTGCCCGGTGTGCCGATGGCGAGCGGACGGCTGCGTGCGGAACTGTTCCAGCGGTACGGGCTGGACTGGGAGCTCGGCGTCCCGCCGGGCGGTCTCCCGCCCGGCGGAGCACCTGGGCACGTTCCGGATCAGTCGTCGAAGCGGCCGTGACGGGGGAAGTAGTCCGGCTGCGTCTGCACGTTGAGTTCGCGCATCCGCACCCGCTCTCCGGCGTCGGTGCGCCGGTCGCTGATCTTCAGGACGTCGAAGCCCTTGGCGATGTCGTTCGAGTAGATGTAGCCGTTGTAGTAGTACGCGGACCAGGAGCCACCCGTCGCCAGGGTGGTGTCGCTCAGCGGGCCGCGCTCGAAGTAGGCGATCTCCTTCGGCTCGGCGGAGTCGGTGAAGTCCCAGACCGAGACGCCGCCCTGGTACCACGCCTGGACCATGATGTCGCGGCCCTTGACCGGGATCAGCGAGCCGTTGTGGGCGACGCAGTTCTCGGTGCCCGCCTGGTGGCGCGGAATCTTGTAGTAGCTGCGGAAGACCAGCTTGCGGTGCTCGCCCTTGCCGGCGATGTCGTAGATGCCGTCGGCGCCCCGGTCCGGACCGACCTCGGCGTTGCAGGTGGCCGCGCCGCCGCCGCCCAGTTCGTCGGTGAAGACGACCTTGTTCGCCTTCTGGTTGAAGGTGGCCGAGTGCCAGAACGCGAAGTTGACGTTGTCCTGGACCCGGTCGATGACCTTCGGCCGCTCCGGGTGCTTGATGTCGAAGAGGATCCCGTCACCCATGCAGGCACCCGCCGCCAGGTTCTTGGAGGGCAGCACGGTGATGTCGTGGCAGCCGGTGGTCTTGGAGACACCCGGGTTGGTGGGCGAGCCCGGGTTGCCGCCGCCGTCCGGGCCCTCGCCGGGGAAGAGCACCGGGAAGTTCACGACCGCCGACTTCTCGGGAGCCCTGCGCGGCACCTTGATGACGGAGATCCCGTCGTGCGGCGGCCGGCAGTCGGGGAACGCGGCGTTCGGCGAGTACGAGGAGACGTACACGTAGACGTTCCGCCGCTCCGGGACCAGCGTGTGCGTGTGCGAGCCGCAGGCCGTCTCGACCGCGGCGACGTACTTCGGGTTGCGCTTGTCGCTGATGTCGAAGATCTTCATGCCCTCCCAGGACGACTTCTCCGTCGCCGGCCGGGTGGTGCTGTTGCAGGAGTTGTCGCTCCGTGAGGAGTCGGTGGAAAGGAAGAGCAGGTCGCCGGAGACGCTGACGTCGTTCTGCGCCCCCGGGCACAGGACCTGCGCAACGGTTCTGGGCCGTTCCGGGTTGCCGATGTCGAAGATGCGGAAGCCGTCGTAGTTGCCCGCGAAGGCGTACCGGCCCTGGAACGCCAGGTCCGAGTTGGCCCCGGACAGCGCGTCCTTCGGGATGTTCGTCACGTGCTCGATGTTGTCGCTGTGGACGACCTCGTCCACAGCGGGTATCTCGCCGCTTCGGATCGCCGATCTCGTCTCGGCCGCCTGGTCCGCGGAGACCTTCTCCCGCGCTGGGGCGTCACCGGGATCGGGGACGGCGACCGCCGGTCCCGCCGCCAGCATCGTGGCGAGCAGTCCGGCGGCGGCGGCTGCGACACCCAGTCGTCTGCGCCGCACTCGGGTGGTGTGCAACAGGATCACTGCGTCCTCCCCTGATAGCCGTTCATGGGTGAACGGTTCACGGACCCCGGCAGTATGGTCCTTAGCATGCACATCTCAACAGATGGCAACCCGGCCCAAATCAAGGTTTCCCGTCGGCGGCGCATGCGCAGTAAGTGAGAGCAGCCGTAGGAGAGTTCCACGTTGCCCAGGAGGTCCCCGTGCCGAACCGCCCCCGGATCGTGCGTATACGCGGCTGGGCCGCGGTCGCGGTCGCCGCCGTGGCCGTACTGGCTCTCGGTGCCTGCGAGTCGGGATCCGACGGCCCGGACAAGGCGGGCGGCGCGGCCGGTCCTTCCGTGGTCGCACCGGGGAAGCCGGGCGAGCCCGCCAGGACGCTGTCCGCGGAGGAGGCGGCGAAGGCCGTACCCGACGACAGTCCGAACTCGGCGGACTTCGGCTATGCGCGAATGATGATCGAGCACCATGAGCAGGCGCTGGTGATGACCGCCCTCGTCCCCGACCGCGCCGACTCGGGCCGGGTGAAACGGCTCGCGGAGCGCATAGCCGCGGCGCAGGGGCCCGAGATCGACGCGATGCGCGGCTGGCTGAAGAACCACGGCGGCGACAAGGCGACGGACCGGCACGGCCACGGCCACGGCACGATGCCGGGGATGGCCACCGACGCACAGCTGCGGCAACTGCGCGAGGCCGATGGAAGGGCCTTCGACGAACTCTTCCTCAAGCTCATGATCACGCACCACCAGGGAGCGGTCACCATGGCCGCCGACGTGCTCTCCGACGGGAACAACGTCCAGGTCGAGGAGATGGCCAACGACGTGATCGCCCAGCAGACCGCCGAGATCGGCCGGATGCGCGACATGTGAGGGCCGGCGGGCACGCTCCGGACAGCGGGCGGGGACGCGCGACACCCGGGACAGGCCGGGACAGGCCGCGCCGTGCGTACGGGGCACGCCGCGACAGGCCGCCCGGGCACGAGGCTCCCCAGCGGGGCGCCGCGGTGCGATGCTGGAAGTCCCTCTGCGGGAAGGAGCGCGCCCGTGCTTCGCATCGCCGTCGTCGGATCCGGACCCAGCGGGGTCTACACCGCTCAGGCCCTGGTGGAACAGTCCGCCGTGCCCGACGTCCGGGTACACATCCTGGACCGTCTGCCCTGCCCCTACGGGCTCGTGCGCTACGGAGTGGCCCCCGACCACGAGAAGATCAAGTCGCTGCAGAACAATCTGCGCACGGTGCTCGAGGACGACCGGATCGAGTTCCTCGGGAACGTCGAGGCGGGCGCGCGGGGCCTCGGTCCGCGACGGCTGCTGGATCTCTACCACGCGGTGGTGTACTGCGTGGGCGCCGCCAGGGACCGCAGGCTCGGCGTCCCGGGCGAGGACCTGCCCGGCAGCCACTCGGCCACCGACTTCGTCTCCTGGTACAGCGCCCACCCCGACGCAGCGCCCGACGCCTTCGCACTCGAGGCGCGGACGGCCGTCGTCATCGGCGTGGGAAACGTGGCGGTGGACGTCGCGCGCATCCTCGCGCGCGGCGCGGACGAACTGCGCGGCACGGATGTGCCGGAGGGCGCTTTGGAAGCACTCGCGGCCAGCCGGGTACGCGATGTGCACATGGTGGGCAGGCGGGGCCCGTCCGGTGCCAAGTTCACCACCAAGGAGCTGCGCGAACTCGGCGCCCTGCCCTCTGCGGACGTGCTGGTGGACCCGGCGGACCTCGCGCTGGAGAGCGCGTACGCCGATCCGGCTGCCGTGCCCGCCCTCGTACGGCGCAACCTCACCGTCGTACGCGAATGGGCCGCCCGGCCGCCGCAGGGCCGGCCGCGCCGGCTCCATGTGCGGTTCTTCCTACGGCCGGTGGAGCTGCTGGAGCAGGACGGCCGGGTCGGCGGCGTCCGCTTCGAGCGGACCGCTCCCGACGGCACCGGCGGCGTGCGCGGCACCGGTGCGTACGAGGAGATCGAGGCGCAGCTGGTGCTGCGGGCGGTGGGCTACCGGGGCGTACCGATGGAGGGGCTGCCCTTCGACACCGAGCGCGGGGTGGTGCCGAACACCGCCGGCCGGGTGCTGCGGGAGGGGTCCTTCTCTCCCGGTGAGTACGTGGCCGGGTGGATCAAGCGGGGCCCGAACGGGGTGATCGGCACCAACCGGCCGTGCGCCAAGGAGACGGTGAACTCGCTGCTGGCGGACGCGGCCGTGCTCGAACGGCGGCAGGTGGCCGCGGACCCGGAGGCCGAACTGCGCGCCGCGGGCCACCGGCCGGTGCGGTGGCCGGGCTGGCTCGCCATCGAGGAGGCCGAGTCGGCGCTGGGGCACACGCTGGGCCGGTCGCGTGTGAAGATCCCGGACTGGGCGGGGCTGCTGGGCGCGGCGGGCGGCGCGGACCCGGGCCGGAGCCGACCGTTCGCCGGGGGCTGACCGCTCACTCCAGGCGCCGACCGTACGCCGGGGACCGACCGCTCACCCCAGGCGCCGACCGCTTGCCGGGAGGGGCGCTGAGTGCTCGTGCCCCAGCGGACCGTCGAGGGCGGCGCCCCGGCAGCGGCCGGCCTGCCGAGGCTGAACGCGAGGGAGGGCGGCGTCCCGGCGGTCGGCCTGTCGGGGCTGAACGCGAGGGAGCCCCCGGCCGGCCGCCGCCGCTCGTCGCAGGGGGCACGTCCCGGCCGGCGCGGGTGCCGGCCGTCGGTATGCCGACGGCACCGATGACTTCCGGCCCGGCGGGAGGTCTCCACTTCATTCAGCGGGCCGACCGCGCGCAGAGCGTCCTGCCGGGCACTGTCAGTGGCCAGGTGCAGACTGGCTCACGACCGGGACAATGGCGTCTGGGAGGTACCAGGACATGACCGATGTTCTTCTCACCGTGGGCACGCGCAAGGGCCTCTTCATCGGCCGCAGGAGCGGCGACACATGGGAGTTCACCGGCCCGCACTTCAACGCGCAGGCCGTCTACTCGATCGGCATCGACCGGCGCCGCGCCGTCCCACGACTGCTCGTCGGCGGCGACAGCGCTCACTGGGGCCCGTCCGTGTTCCACTCCGACGACCTGGGACGGACCTGGGTGGAGCCGGAGAAACCGGCGGTCAGGTTCCCCAAGGACACGGGCGCGTCCCTGGAGCGGGTGTGGCAGCTGCACCCGGCCCCCGAGGCGGAGCCCGACGTCGTGTACGCGGGCACGGAACCGGCGGCTCTCTTCCGCTCGGAGAACGGCGGCGAGAGCTTCGAGCTGGTCAGACCGCTGTGGGAGCACCCGACGCGCTCGCAGTGGGTGCCCGGCGGCGGTGGTGAGGCCGTGCACACGGTGGTCACCGACCCCCGGGACCCACGGTCCGTGACGGTCGCCGTCTCCACCGCCGGTGTGTTCCGCTCCCGTGACGGCGGCGCGAGCTGGGCACCGTCCAACCAGGGAGTGTCCGCCGTCTTTCTGCCCGACCCGAACCCGGAGTTCGGCCAGTGCGTCCACAAGATCGCGCAGGACGCCGCCGATCCGGACCGCCTTTATCTGCAGAACCACTGGGGCGTGTTCCGCAGCGACGACGCCGGGGCCGAGTGGACCGACATCGGGACCGGGCTGCCGTCCGACTTCGGCTTCGCCGTGGCCGCCCATCCGCACCGTGCGAACACCGCCTACGTCTTCCCGATCACCGCCGACTCCGACCGCGTCCCCGCCGGACGCCGCTGCCGGGTGTACCGCACCGAGGACGCGGGCGAGAGCTGGCAGGAGCTGTCCGCCGGGCTCCCCGAGGGCGAGCACTTCGGCACAGTGCTCAGAGACGCCCTGTGCACGGACGACGCGGACCCGGCCGGCATCTACTTCGGCAACCGCAACGGCGAGGTGTACGCGAGCGCGGACGACGGGGACAGCTGGGAGTTGCTCGCCTCGCATCTGCCCGACGTGCTGTGCGTGCGGGCTGCCGTCCTCAGGTGACATCCGAGGACCGACGGCCGGCGAACCGACGGCCGGCGGAGCAACCGTACGGGCGTCGCACGGGGCCGCCCGGTCCCGGCTCGTGTTCGCGGTGACGGACCCGGCCCATAGGATGCTGCCGCTGTACAGGTGACCGGCAAGGGCCGGCACCTGCTGGACGACCGGCTCCTGGAGACAACCGCCCGTGACTGCACGACCGTTGAAGGAAATCGTCGAGGCGGGGTGGGCCGACGCGCTCGCCCCCGTGGCCGAACGCATCGCCGCCATGGGCGACTTCCTGCGCGCGGAGATCGCCGCCGGGCGCACCTACTTGCCCGCGGGGCGGCACGTGCTGCGCGCCTTCCAGCAGCCGTTCGACGAGGTGCGTGTCCTGATCGTGGGCCAGGACCCCTACCCGACGCCCGGCCATGCCGTCGGCCTCAGCTTCTCGGTGGCGCCCGAGGTGCAGCCCTGGCCTCCGAGTCTGGACAACATCTTCCGCGAGATGCACACCGACCTCGGCCACCCCCGGCCCTCCAACGGGGACCTCACCCCGTGGACCGGCCAGGGTGTGCTGCTGCTCAACAGGGCACTCACCACCGCGCCCCGCAAGCCCGGTGCGCACCGCGGCAAGGGCTGGGAAGAGGTGACCGAGCAGGCGATCCGGGCGCTCGCGGCGCGTGGCAAGCCGCTGGTGTCCGTCCTGTGGGGGCGTGACGCACGCAATCTGCGTCCGCTACTCGGCGACATTCCCGCCATCGAGTCGTCGCACCCCTCACCGATGTCCGCGGACCGCGGCTTCTTCGGCTCTCGGCCCTTCAGCCGCGTGAACGAGCTGCTGCTCCAGCAGGGCGCGCAGCCCGTCGACTGGCGGCTGCCGTGAGCTGGGTCCTCGGCGTCGACTCGGGCGGCTCCGGCCTGCGGGCGGCACTGGCAGACGCCGGGGACCTCACAGGCCACGGGGCGCGCGCCGGCACGGGCGGGCCGCGCAACGGCTCGGTGGCGCTGCCGTACGCCGCGGCCGCCTCCTCCCGCGAGCCGGTGCGCACCGGCAGCGCGGGGATCGACGCCGGGCATCTGCTGGAGCAATTGGTGCCCATGGCCCGGGATCTGCTGGAACGGGCCGGAGCGGGACGGCTGTCCGCCGTGGTGATCGGCGCGGCGGGGATGGCGACGCTGGGCGGCCCGCTCCGTGCCGAACTGCCTGCCGCGCTGGAGAGCGCGCTCGGGGTGCGGCGGCTGGTCCTGGCCGCCGACGCGGTCACGGCGTACGCCGGTGCGCTGGGCAGTCGCGCGGGCGCGGTCGTCGCCGTCGGCACCGGAACGATCGCCCTGGGCACCGATCTGACCGTCTGGCGCCGCGCTGACGGGTGGGGCCATCTGCTGGGCGACTGCGGAAGCGGCGCCTGGATCGGGAGGGCGGGACTCGAGGCCGGGCTGCGGGCACACGACGGCCGACGAGGGGGGTCGGCCGTACTGCTGGACCGTATGGAGTCGGTGTTCGGCCCGGCATCGAAGCTGCCGGGATTCCTCTACCCCCGGTCCGACCGTCCGGCGGTGCTCGCCGCCTTCGCCCCTGACGTCGCGCGGTGCGCGAGCGACGACCCGGTGGCCGCCGCCATCCTCGCCCGGGCGGCGGGTCACATCGCGGAGGCGGCCGCGGCCGTGTGCCCGCCGCCGGACGAAGTGCCGGACGGCTGCGAGGTCGCCCTGACCGGTGGACTGCTGAAACTCGGTGAGCCGCTCCTCGGACCACTGCGGAGGGAACTGGCCGGGCAGTTGCCCCACGCCCGCCAGGTCGCCTCCGCGGGCGACCCGCTTTCCGGTGCGCTGCGCCTCGCCGGCGAGCTGGCGGCCGGTGAGCTACGCCTGCCGGCCCACCCGACCCTGCTGCACGTGCCCGGCGGGACACGGCCCGGCGACTGTCAAGATCCAAACCGATAAAGATCCAGCCGGACAAACGGGACAGACGGCACTCCACCGCCCCCTCCCCGAACGGCCGCGCGGTCAAAACCAGTAGCATGCGGCGCCATGAGCTCCTCCACTGGGCCTGCACCCGGCCTGCCTGTACGAATGCCGCGACCCCGCCAGTCCGGGCGACACCGCCGTCCGGAGCCCGTGGCGGCTCCCGAGGGCGCACCCGCCCTCGTTCTCGCCGTGCCCGGCTCCCCCGCGCCCACCACGCGCAGCCTGGCCGAAGAGGTCATAAGCATCGCCCGGTCCGAGCTGCCCGGCCTCGACGTGGGCATCGGCTACCTCGACGGTGACGATGCGGAGTACCCCACGCTGGAGACCGTGCTGGCGCGCACCGCCGCCCGGCGGACCGATCGGTACGAGATCGCCAGGGCCGCCGGCCGCGAGGTGACCGAGCCCGAGGGCCCCGCGGCGGTCGTGGTACCGCTGCTGGCCGGCCCCGACAACGCGCTGATGCGCCGCATCCGGCAGGCCGTCATGGACAGCCGCGCCGCCGCAGAGCTGACCGACGTCCTCGGCCCGCACCCGCTGCTCGCGGAAGCCGTGCACGTCCGCCTCTCCGAAGCGGGGCTGGCACGCGCCGACCGGGCCCGGCTGTTCACCGTGGCCACGGCCGCCGACGGCATCATCCTGGCCACCGTGGGCGGCCAGGAGGCCGTGCAGGCGGCCGGCATCACCGGCATGCTGCTCGCCGCGCGCCTGGCCGTGCCGGTGATGGCCGCCGCGCTCGACGAGGAGGGCTCGGTCGCGGCGATCGCCGAGCAGCTGCGGGGCTCCGGATCCGGGCAGCTGGCGCTCGCCCCGTACCTGGTGGGACCGGAGCTTCCCGAGGGTCTGCTCGACGCCGCCGCGAAGGAGGCCGGCTGCGCCGCCGCGGAGGCACTCGGCGCGTACCCGGCGATAGGCAAGCTGGTGCTGTCGCAGTACACGACGACGCTGGGCATCGCACCGCAGGGGCAGGGAGCCGAGCAGCGCTGACACGGCCGACGCGAGGAGCGTGTACGAGAGGGGCCCGTGCCGGGCCGGAACGCAAGGGTGAGCCGCCCGGCACGGGCCCCTCTCGTACAAGCCCGCCCAGCGGCGCGGAGCGGAGGATGGCGCTGCGCGGCGTCGGAGACGGCCGCCGCGCACCGGCGGCCGTCTCCGACCCGCCCCGCGCCCCCTCATGCGCCCGTGCCGCTGCCCGGCGGAGCGCGTTCAGGCGAAGACCACGCAGGACGCCGCCGGGACGGCGAGCATGCCGGCCGCGTGCGGGATGCCGGTGGTGGCGTCGATCGAGAACCATGTCACGTCGCCCGAGCGCTCGTTCGCCGCGTACAGCCGGCGTCCCGACGGATCGAGGGCCAGGTCCCGTGGCCAGCGTCCGCCGCACGGGACAGTGGTGAGAAGGGCCGCCCGCTCACCCGTCGGGTCGAGCGAGAGCACGGCGATGCCGTCGTGGCCGCGCACCGCCGCCCACAGATGACGGCCGTCGCGCGCGACGACCGGTGCCGACGGATACGCCGGACCGGCCGTGCCGTCCGGGACCACGGCGGTCTCGTGGACCGGCTCGAGAAGGCCCCTCGTCACGTCCCACCGGCACACGATGAGGACGGGCTCCAGCTCGGCCAGGACGTACACGTGTCGCCCGTCCGGGTGGAAGGCCAGGTGGCGCGGCCCCGTGCCGGGGCGCAGAGCCGTCTCGCGGTGCGGAACCAGCGTGCCCGCCGCGGTGTCGAGCGCCCAGATCCGCACCGAATCGGTGCCGAGGTCGACGCTCAGGATCCATCGGCCGGTCGGGTCCGGCAGCACTTGGTGGACATGCGGCCCGCCCTGCCGTTCGAGGACGGGACCCGCGCCCTCGTGCCGTATGACGGCCGAGAGCGGACCGGGCGTGCCGTCGGTGCCGACGGGCAGGACGCTTACGGTGCCGGAGCCGTAGTTGGCGGTCAGCAGGTGGCCCTGCGAGACCGCGAGGTGGGTGGGGTGTCCGCCGCCCACCGGCACGCGCCGGCCGATGGGGCGCGGTGCGGCGCCGGTGGCGTCGAAGGCCGCCACCGCGCCGTCCGCCGTCTCCGAGACGGCGTGGACGACGGTCCCGGCGCCGGTCGTCACGGCGGCCAGGTAGGACGGGTCGGTGACGGCGTCGCTCACACCTGTTTCGGTCAGGGCTCCGGTGTCCGGGTCGACGACCGCGGCCACGATCCCCCGCCCGCCGGCCGACGTGAACGAACCGACGAAGGCCCGCCCCGCACTCCTGTCCGCCCAGACCGCCCCGACCGCCACTGTGCCCGTCCCCTCGCCGGATCTCCGGAGCGTCCCTCCGGGATCGCGATCACGCCCGCGGGCGAGACGCTAGCAGTTGGTTCAGACCATCCTGGGATCAGGCCGGCACAAGGGGGGCACGAGGGGGCGTACGCACGGGAGTCGCCAGCTCCGCGAGCGCCCGCTCCAGGTCGTGCAGATGCCGGAGGGCGGCCTCGGCACCCGGGTCGTGGGGCTGGGGCACCGGGACGACTCGCACGGCGACCGGCGCCGACGGCGGCGCCACCAAGGCGTGGACCGCCGCCTCCACCCGTCCGCAGGCCGCCGCGAGGCGCACGTCGTGGGAGGCGAGGGGGTCCGCCGCGACGGCGGCGAGGCCCCGGACCTCACGCGCGCAGTCGTCGAGGAGGGCGACGACGTGGCGGGCTCGGGCCTTGCGCGCCCGCAGCGGCGACAGCGGATGCATCAGCGGCCCGAGCGACAGCCGGACCCTGCCGAGGAGGCCCTCGAGCTCGGTGACGTACGGCGTCGGGTCGGCGTACTGCGACCCGGCCAGACGCGCGGCGGCCTCGGCGGTGCAGCGGTGCACGCAGCGCACGGCCTGCTCGATCCAGGCATGGGTGGTGGCATGCGTGGTGACGGGCAGCACGATCAGCACGGCGAGTGCCGCGCCCAGGGCGCCGACGGCCGTCTCCGCCAGCCGGAGCACCAGCAGGGCCGGCTCCAGGAAGCCGAGCAGGCCGTACAGCAGGCTGACGAGGACCGTCACAGCGAACATCATCCAGCTGTACGAGACGGCGGCGGTGTAGAAGATGCCGAAGACGCACACGGCGACGAGTGCCGCCGTGGGCACGACCGCACCGTGCAGCGGGACGGCGACCAGCCCCCCGGCACCGATACCGATCAGCGTGCCGAGGACCCGGCGGAAGCCCCGGACCAGGGTCTCGCCGCGCGAGGCGGTGTTGACGAAGACCCACCAGGCGGCGCCGACGGCCCAGTACCAGCGTTCACCGGAGAGGATCTGGCCGATGACGAGGGCGAACGCTCCGGCGGCCACGACCTGGACGGCCTGCCGCGTGGTGACGCGGTCCAGCCCCGTGCCGCCCGGCAGCGCGGGGGCCGGCGCCGGCGGCAGCCGCCGCTCGTAGCACCACACGCCGAACCGGACCACGGAAGAGGCGAGGACGGCCAGGATCACGGCGGCGTACACCTCTGGCAGCTGCCGGGGGGCCGTGTGCAGGAACTGCGCCACGAAGAAGGTCATGAACCCGAACGTGCCGAGCGCGTGCCCGCGCGGGCCCCATCGCCGGGCGTACACTCCCGCGCCCGCGACGGCGAGGAACGCCAGGTCGCGCACCACGGGATGGTCGTGCAGCCCTGCGGCGAGGGCCAGCACCGGGAAGCCGACGGCGGGCAGCAGGACGGTGGTGACCCCTTGGCCCCGGACGGTCCTGTCCGTGACGGTGAAGAGGGCGAGAAGCGCCGCGAGCCCGCCGGTGACGACCGCGGGCAGGGCGAGGCCGGCGAGAGCGCACACGGCGACCGCCAGACCGATGCCGAGCACGGCCCGGACGGCGCTGCGCAGGCGCAGGCGTCCCGGGTCCGCGGCGACGAACATCCTCTTCAGCACTGCTTGCGGCCCCCATTTCCTATCGGCCCGAAGTTCGGCGTGCAATCCGGCATGAAAAAGGCGCCGCGGAATCCCGCAGCGCCATCGACCTCCCCATGAGACCATCCTTTCACCCGTTGGCTCAACTCGCGAGCGATCAACAGGGCCATTGGCCCATCGCGCGGTCGTACTGCGAGCCGGGCCGTCGGCCATTGGCCCACCCGTCGCGACCGTCGACCGCCGGCGGCACCCATGCCCCGGCCGTGTGGCCCGCGGGTGGTGCGCCCGCCGCCCATGGGGTACCCGCCGCCTTGCGGAGGGTCGGCGGCCCACGGAGGGTCGCCCAACGGACCGAGCACGGGAGGTGCGGTCCCATGGCAACGACGACACAGACGGTCTCGATCGACGCCGACGGCGTCCCCCTGGCAGGAGACCTGGCGCTGCCCGAGGCCGCGCGCGGCCTCGTGTGCTTCGCCCACGGCAGCGGGAGTTCGCGGCACAGCCCGCGCAACCGGCAGGTGGCCGAGGTGCTGCAGCGCGCCGGGCTGGCCACGCTGCTCATCGACCTCCTCGGCGAGGACGAGGAGCGCGTGGACCGGGTCACCGCCGAACTGCGCTTCGACATCCCGCTGCTCGGCCGGCGGGTGACGGCGGCGACGGACCGGCTCGGCGAGCGGGCGGACACCGCGCACCTCCCCCTGGGGCTGTTCGGCGCCAGCACCGGCGCCGCCGCCGCGCTGGTGGCCGCCGCGAAGAGGGCGGACCGGGTCCGCGCGGTGGTGTCGAGGGGCGGCCGACCGGACCTGGCGGGCAGCGCGCTCTCCGCCGTACGCGCCCCGGTCCTGCTGATCGTCGGCGGCGAGGACCGGCAGGTGCTGGGGATGAACGAGCAGGCGGCCGCGGAGCTGACCGCCGACCACCAGGTGCTCGTGATACCGGGGGCCACTCACCTCTTCGAGGAGCCGGGGACCTTGGAAGCGGCGGCGGACGCGGCACGCGACTGGTTCCTCCGCATGAGCGCGGACGGAGGAAGGTGAACCGGGCGGGCACCTCCCCGGGGACCGAACCGCACACGCGCGGCACCATGAATCGGACCGCACGCACGCCGTCGGCCCCACGGACCGCACCCCACGCCCTCCGCCGGCACCACGAACCGCACCGCACGCCCTCCGCCGGCCTCACGGACCGCACCGCACGCCCTCCGCGACCGACCCGGAAACGGCGTCAAGTGCTAGAAAAGAGACATGACGGGCCGGTCACCCGACCCTGATGTGCGGCATGCGACCCCTCGCCGACGCGCCCGCCGGGCGCCGGCGCCCAGAGCCGGGAAGTGGAGCGCTATGAACGGGCACAGGCCCGACCCGTCGCGGCGCCCGCTGCGGGGTAAGCGGGAGTCACTGCTGGGGGCGCGGAGTGTCGCCGGGCAGGTGCTGCTGCTGCAGATCGCGGTCGCCGTCCTGCTGATCGCCGCCGCGGTCGTGTTCCTCGTACTGCAGGCACGGCACGACAGCGAGCAGGACGCGCAGAACAGGTCGCTCGCGACCGCCGCCGCCTTCGCCCGTGCCCCCGGCACCGCGGCCGCGCTCCGGTCGCCCGATCCCACGGCCGCGCTCCAGCCGCTCATGCAGGAGACCTCGCGGGCGGCGGGAGTCGACTTCCTCACCGTGATGGCGCCGGACGGGACCCGGTACGCCGACAGCGACCCCCGCCTGATCGGGCAGCGGAGCACCGGCGTCGAGCGAGCCGCGCGCGGGGAGGCGTTCACCGAGATCTTCGAGGGGGCCCCCAACGACGCCGCCCGCGCGGTCGTGCCCGTGTCCGGCCCCGACGGTGCGGTCATCGGCCTGGTGCAGGCCGGTGTCGAGATCGAGAACGTCGGCGACGCCGTGGACCGGCAGCTGCCGATGCTGCTGGCATCCGCCGCGGCGGCGCTCGCACTGGCCACCGTCAACGCCGCCCTGGTGAGCCGTAGGCTGCGCCGCCAGACACGCGGGATCGGCCCCACCGAGATGACGAGGATGTACGAGCACCACGACGCGGTGCTGCACGCCGTACGCGAGGGGGTGCTGATCGTCGGCGGTGACGGGCGGCTGATGCTGGCCAACGACGAGGCCCGCCGCCTCCTCGAACTGCCGCCGGACGCGGACGGGCGCCACGTCACCGGCCTGGGGCTCGACGCCGGCATCGCGGCGCTGCTCGTCTCGGAGCACTCCGTGACCGACGAGGTCCACCTGGCCGGTGACCGGCTGCTCGCCGTGAGCACCCGGCCCACGGCACCGTACGGCGGCCACTTCGGCACCGTGGCGACGCTGCGGGACACCACCGAGCTGCGTGCCGTGTCAGGCACCGCCGAGGAGGCCCGGCGACGCCTGAAGATCCTTTACGACGCCGGGACGCGGATCGGCACGACACTGGACGTGGTGCGGACCGCGGAGGAGCTGTCGAGTGTGGCGGTCCCGCGGTTCGCGGACTTCGTCACGGTGGAGCTGCTCAATCCGGTGCTGCACGGTGACGAACCGACCGGCGCGCCGACGGAGATGCGCCGTGCGGCGCTGACCGGCATCAGCGCGGACCACCCCTTCCAGCCGGTGGGCGACGTGATCCGGTTCCTCGCTCCGGCCACTCCCATGGCCGAGGCCCTGACCGGCGGGCACGCGGTGCTCGAGGCCGACCTGACGGTCGCCGACAGCTGGCGGGCCCAGGACCCCGAGGGAGCGGACAGCGCCCTCACCTATGGCGTCCACTCGCTGATCACTGCTCCCCTGCAGGCCCGCGGTGTGGTGCTGGGCATGGTGAACTACTGGCGCTCGGAGCGGGAGGAACGCTTCGCGGAGGAGGATCTGTCCTTCGCGGACGAGCTGGCGGCACGTGCCGCCGTCGCGATCGACAACGCCCGCCGTTTCACCCGCGAGCACACCATGGCGGAGACCCTCCAGCGCAGTCTGCTGCCGCATGTCCTGCCCGTTCAGGGGGCTCTGGACGTCGCCTACCGGTATCTGCCCGCGCAGGCCCGGGTGGGCGGCGACTGGTTCGACGTCATCCCGCTGCCCGGCGCGCGGGTCGCCCTCGTCGTCGGGGACGTCGTCGGCCACGGGCTGCACGCCGCCGCGACGATGGGCCGGCTGCGTACCGCGGTCCACAACTTCTCCACCCTCGACCTGCCGCCGGACGAACTCCTGACCCGGCTCGACGAGCTGGTGGGCCGCATCGATCTGGAGGACTCCGGCGGCGAGGGCGAGGGGATCACCGGCGCCACCTGTCTGTACGCGATCTACGATCCGGTCTCCGGCCTGTGCACCTTCGCGACGGCCGGCCACCTGCCGCCGGCCCTGGTACGTCCCGACGGAAGTGTGGAGTTCCTTCAGGTGCCCGTCTCGCCTCCGCTCGGCCTGGGCGGCTTCCCGTTCGAGTCGGCGGAGGTGCGGTTGCCGGAGGGCAGCAACCTCGTCCTGTACACCGACGGTCTCGTCGAGCACCGCGACCGCGACCTCGACGCCGGTCTGGACGAACTGCGCGCGGTCCTGGCCGGCCACGCCGACCGGACGCCGGAGGAGACCTGCGAGGCCGTCTTCGACGCCATGCTGCCTCAGTCCCGCCGGGACGACATCGCGCTGCTGGTGGCGCGTACCCGGTTGCTCGAAGAGGACCGGATCGCCTCCTGGGACGTTCCGCGAGATCCGGCCGCCGTCGCACCGGTGCGCAGCGCGTGCAGCCGTCAACTGGACGCCTGGGGACTGGAGGAGGCGGGCTTCACCACCGAGCTGGTGCTGAGCGAACTGATCACCAACGCGATCCGCTACGGCAGCGAGCCGATCCGGGTACGGCTGCTCTACGAGCGCACCCTGATCTGCGAAGTGTCCGACGGCAGCAGCACCTCACCGCATCTGCGGCGGGCCGCCACCACCGACGAGGGCGGGCGCGGCCTGTTCCTCGTCGCCCAGCTCGCGGCGCGGTGGGGTACGCGGTACACGGCGACCGGCAAGGTGATCTGGACCGAGCAGTCCCTGACCGACGGGCAGCCGCCGGCGGAGCTGCTGCTGCCGGCCGACGCCGACTGGTAGAGCGAATGGGTCAGTGGCCCGCCCCCGCCCCGCGGGCATGGGCCATTGGTACGGTGGAAGTCCATGCAACGCGCCGCGAAAGGGCCCGATGGACCATGGCGGTGGACGAACTCGACACCCGCATCCTGCGTCTGCTGATCGAGCAGCCGCGCACCAGCGTGCGTGAGTACGCGCGCATCCTGGGCATCGCACGCGGCACTCTGCAGGCCAGGATCGACCGGCTCGAACGCGACGGCGTGATCACGGCCACCGGGCCCTTCCTCTCCCCCGCCGCCCTGGGGCACCCTGTGCTGGCCTTCGTGCACATCGAGGTGACGCAGGGGCATCTGGACGAGGTGGGAGACGCGCTCGCGGCCGTACCGGAGATCATCGAGGCGTTCTCGATCACGGGCGGCGGAGACCTGCTGACCCGGGTCGCGGCGCGGGACAACGGGCACCTCGAGGACGTGATCCAGCGGCTGATCAACCTGCCCGGCGTGGTGCGCACCCGCACCGAGATGGCCCTGCGCGAACGGGTCCCCTACCGGCTGCTGCCCCTGGTCGAGTCGGTGGGCCGGTCGGCCGGCGCCCAGCGTTGAACGGCCACTTGGCATGCTGGACGACATGAGCACCGCGCACACCCCTTCGGTCGTCTTCGATCTCGACGGCACACTCGTGGACAGCGAGCCGAACTACTTCGAAGCGGGCCGCCGCGTCCTGGCCGCACACGGGGTGTTCGGCTTCGACTGGGACGAGCACACAGGCTTCATCGGCATCGGCACCCGCGAGACGCTGGAGATCCTGCGCGCCCGGTACGCCATCGACGCTCCGCTCGACGAGCTGCTGGCCGCCAAGAACCGCGCCTACCTGGAGCTGGCGTCCTCGACCCAAGTGTTCCCCGAGATGCGCGAGTTCGTGGAGCGCCTGTCGGCGGCGGGTGTTCCCATGGCGGTGGCCTCCGGCTCGTCGCGGGCGGCCATCGAGGCAGTGCTCGCCGGTACCGGCCTGGCCGCCCACATCGCCGTGACCGTCTCCGCGGAGGAGGTCGGCCGCGGCAAGCCGGAGCCGGACGTCTTCCTGGAGGCGGCCCGCCGCTTGGACGCCGCGCCCCACGACTGCGTGGTCCTGGAGGATGCGCCGCCGGGGGCCGCGGCCGCCCGGGCGGCGGGCATGCGGTGCATCGCCGTGCCGTACGTCGAGGGCACGGCCGGCGATGCCGCGTTCCTGGCTGCGGACCTGCTGTTCGCCGGCGGGCAGCGCGAGTTCACGGCGAAGGCCGCGTACGAATGGATCATGGGCACGGCGTGACACCGGTCCCGGAAGCGGCCCTCGGAGACGAGACGGCGGCCCCCCGCAAGGGAGCCCGGCCTGGCCGCTTGCGGCAGGCGAGGGGGCCCGGCCGGGGGCCGTCTGCGGCAGGCCAGGGGGACCCGGCCGGGGACGCGGCCCGCGCGACGGCTCCCGGCCGCCCAGCGCCTCCAGTGCCCCACGGACGAGGCCCGGCTGCCACGACACCTCGACCACGCGTCCCAGTCGCGGCCGAGCAACGGCCCGTACGCCTCGGGATCGCGCCGGTCGGCGGCCACCAGCGTCGCTCCGTCCGCGGCTTCGCCGCTCTCGCCGCGGGCGAGGCACGTCTCGCGATGGCCGCGCTCCACGGCCTGCCGCGACAACTCCCGGCCCACCCAAGCCGTTCCACCCAGAATCAGGATCTCCATGTCGCCGGCCAACCACCGACGGTGGGAAACACGCGGCCGAATCAGCTGACGGCAGACCGACTGCGCCGGACCACCGCGGAGCCGGACTCTCCGTACCGGGGCGCCTCGGGCCCTGTGCCATACTCAGCCCGCTCGCTGCCAGTTCTGAAGTCGTGGGGATCCCTTGAAGCCCGAGTTCGCCGTCCCCGGCGCCCGGCCCGTCACCGGAGCCGCCGCCGTCACCCGGGCCGCCGCGCCGGTGGAGACCCCCACCCGGGCGACGCCCGGCATCCGCGCGGGAATCGGCACGTGAGCGGTATACGGCTGACCGCTCCCTATCTGGACACGGACGCGGACCAGCTGTCCTTCACCCTGGGACGGCCCGCCCGCGAGGCACTCGCCGTACGTGATCTGACCGTCGGCGGGCTGGACGTCCAGCTCCGGCTCCTGGGCGCCTCCCACCAGGTCTTCGCCGGGCCGGTACGGGAGACCGTGGCCTGCCTGCCCGGCGTCGAGGGAGGGCTGCCGGACTCGGCGCAGCAGGAGTTCGGCGACTGGTCCTACCACTTCAGCGCCCGCGTCGAGCACTTCACCGCGGCACGGTTCAGCGAACAGGTGGCCCTGATCCGCAGCCGGTCCGACGCGTCCCCCGAGACAGGGCTGTACGGGGCCTTCCCGGGTTCCGCGGAGGCCGTCACCGCGCTGACCGTCGAGCGCCACGGCGACGGACTGGGCTGGCGCACTTGGCACACCTACCCGCAGAGCCGCCAGATCGTGGCGACGCACACCCGGCTGGAGGCACGATGAAGACCGCCCGAATCATCTGCGTGACGCTGTTCGCCCTCGTCGCGCTCACCGCGTGCGGCGACGACCCAAAGGACGCCAACATCGTGCCGTCCGGCTGGATCCGCCAGCAGTACACCGGCAGTGGTGTGGGCTATGTCGACAGCAGCGACGCCACGTCGGCGGTGGCCAAGGAGATCGACGGCCACACCGCGGCACGCGACCGGATCGACGACGACGGCAAGGTCTTCCTCCGCTACCGGGACGACATCGTGGCGATCACCCCGCTCAGGAGCGGCAGCCGGATCGAGATCGACGACTACCGCAGCGGCTACTACCGCTGGCAGTCCCACATCCGGTCGGTCTGGCCGGACCCGGACGGCAACTCGTTCCGCGGCGGCGGCCCCGGCTCCGGCAAGTGACCGACTCCGGTCCCCCCTCCGTCCGAACCCCTCGACGACGTCCCCGAAAGGCACCCCGTGGCAGAGATCTTCGAGTCGGCAGGTATCGCCCTGCTGTACGGTCTGGTCGGTTTCTTCGTGATGGCGGTCGGCTTCATCGCGCTGGACCTGGTGACACCCGGCAAGCTCGTCCATGTGGTGTGGACGGAGCGCAACCGCGGCGCCGCCGTCCTCCTCGCCGGCCAGACGATCGCCATCGGCCTCGTCATCGACCAGTCGATCCGGGCCAGCGAATCGGAACAGGGGCTCGGCCTCGGACTGTTCAGCACGCTCCTGTACGGCCTGGCCGGCGTCGTCGTGATGACGCTCATCGCCTGCGTCGTCGGTCTGCTGACGCCCGGCCGCCTCGGCCAGGCCGTGCTCGACGACAACGGCGACCGCCCGCACCCCGCCGCCTGGGTCCAGGCCGCCATGTACATCGGAACGGCCTTCATGGTCGGCGCCGCGGTCTCCTGACCCTCCGATGAGCACCACCACCGCGGACCGCACCGCGACCCCCACCACCGAACCCGCGTCCGCCGTCCATTCGCGGGGGGCGCGGTTCCTGCTGCTGTTCTCGGTGTTCCTCTGCGCGGCCTGCGGTCTGGTGTACGAGCTGGCGCTGACGGCGCTGGGCAGCTATCTCATCGGCAACTCGGTGATGCAGACTTCGGTGGTCATCTCCGTGATGGTCTTCGCCATGGGGATCGGCTCGCTCGCGGCCAAGCCGCTGCAGCGGCGCGCGGTCGGCGCCTTCGCCCTGGTGGAGGGGGTGCTCGCGCTCGTCGGCGGCCTGTCGGTGCTGGTGCTGTACGTGTCCTTCGCGTGGCTGCGGATCTACATGCCGTCGATGGTGGTGGTCACGTTCGTCGTCGGTCTGCTCATCGGGGCCGAGATCCCGCTGCTGATGACGCTGCTGCAGCGGATCCGACGGCAGGAGGCCGGCAGCGCCGTCGCCGACATGTTCGCCGTCGACTACATCGGAGCACTGGTCGGCGGGCTGTGCTTCCCGCTGCTGCTGCTTCCCACCTTCGGGCAGCTCAAGGGCACGCTGGTGGTGGGGGCCGTCAACGCGGTCGCCGGCGTCGTCGTCGTGCTGTGGATCTTCCGCAGGCAGACCCGCCGCGTCGTACGGCTGTCGCTGCTGGCCGGCATGGCCGGGGTCCTGGCCGTGCTCGCCACCGTGTACGCGCTGGCGGACGACATCGAGGTGACGGCACGTCAGCAGCTGTACCGCGACCCGATCGTCCACGCGGAGACCACGCCGTACCAGGACATCGTCGTCACCCGCTCCACAGCCTTCACCGGTGAGCCCGACATACGGCTGTTCCTCAACGGCGACCTGCAGTTCTCCTCCGTCGACGAGTACCGCTACCACGAGGCGCTGGTCCACCCCGCGATGTCGGGGAAACGTTCCTCGGTACTGATCATGGGCGGTGGCGACGCGCTGGCCCTGCGGGAAGTGCTGCGCTACGACGACGTCGAAGAGGTGACACTCGTCGACCTCGATCCGGCGATGACGAAGCTGGCCCGCGACTTCGAACCGCTGCGAGAACTGAACCGTGACGCCCTCGCCGACCCTCGGGTCACCGCCGTCAACGCCGACGCCTTCAACTGGCTCCGGGACGCCGGGCAGCGCTTCGACGCGGTCGTCATCGACTTTCCCGACCCGGACAGCGCGGCGCTGGCGAAGCTCTATTCCGTCGAGTTCTACCATCTGCTGAGCCATGTGCTGAACCCGGACAGCCAGGTCGTGGTGCAGGCCGGCTCGCCCTTCTTCGCCCCTAAGTCGTACTGGTCCATCGCGACGACGATCAGCGAGGCCGGCTACCGCACCACCGAGTACCAGGTCGACGTGCCCAGTTTCGGCAATTGGGGCTTCGTCCTGGCCGTGCCCGGCAGCACGGGCGGGGCGCCGGACCTGCGCCTGCCCGGCGACGCGCCGCCGCTGCGGTTCCTGGACGGCGCCGTCCTCGATGCCGCCACCGTCTTCCCGCTGGACCGCCGTCCGCAGGAAGTCGCAGCCAGCACGCTGATGGATCCCGTGGTGCTGGAATACACGCGCAACGAGTGGCAGAACTACTGAGCGGAGCGCCGACACTCCGGGTCCTTGCGATCGCGAAGCTTCCGATGGCACCGAGAGCGCGAGTGCGCACCGCCAACCGCCTCTCCGCACGACGATCAGCGGCTGTGCAGTTCCGATGATGCGCCGTTGGATACGGAACCCGGAACCGGCCTCGCGGCACCAACCTTTGCTCCAGCCAACCCCCTAGCCGCCTGAACCGACGCGCCGGGCACCCGTGCGCGGGACCGGTCGCTCCGCGCCGCCCGGACATCGCGCACGGATTTCCTACCGGGGGGTAGGCCGACCCCGGCCCCTTGCTATACGGTCCGTCCAACAGCTTGCTAGACAGTTCGTCTAACAAGGTGCGGCAGCACCTGCCCTACAGCGTCCCGAGGAGCCGCTCCATGGCCAGCAGCACCGTTCGACCGAAGACGCAGGACCGGACCCCGCAGTACGACGTATCCCGGCGGTTGCTCGACTCGGCCGCGAAGCTGGCGTACGACCCCGCCATCGAAGTGGACTGGGAGACGCCCCTGGACAGGGACTTCCACGGCGCCAGCCCGGAGTGGAGCAGCCTCTACGGCACCGCGTACTGGCAGGAGCTGACCGACGCGCAGCGCAAGGAGCTGACGCGCCAGGAGGCGGCGTCGGTGGCCAGCACCGGCATCTGGTTCGAGATGATCCTGCAGCAGATGGTCCTGCGCGACATCTACGCCAAGGACCCCACCGACGACCGGGTCCAGTGGGCTCTCACCGAGATCGCCGAGGAGTGCCGGCACTCGATCATGTTCGCCCGCGGCGCCCGGAAGCTCGGAGCACCCGCCTACCGGCCGCACCGCGTAGCCGTCGAACTCGGCCGCGCGTTCAAGACGCTGGCGTTCGGCGAGGCGGCGTATGCCGCGATCCTCGTCGCCGAGGAGGTGCTGGACGTCATGCAGCGCGACTGGATGCGTGACGAGCGGGTGGTGCCCTTCGTCCGCACCATCAACAACATCCATGTCGTCGAGGAGTCCCGGCACATGAAGTTCGCGCGCGACGAGACGCGCAGGCACCTCGCGGGCGCCGGACGCGTACGCCGGCAGCTCAACGCCTTCGTCGTCGCGATCGCGTCCTACGTCATCGTCACCAGCATGGTGAACCCGAAGGTCTACGTGAACGCCGGTCTCGACGAGCGGCGCGCCCTCGGCGAGGCCAGGGCGAACGAGCACCACAAGTCGATGATGCGGTCGAGTTGTTCCGGCCTCATGGAGTTCCTGGCCTCTGCCGGCCTGCTCACCAGGCCCGCGCTGTTCTTCTACAAGCGCGCGAACCTCATCTGACCCGGCCTCGAGCCGCCTCCGGCCCGGCCCGACCTGATCCGTGGCCCGACCCGCGACGCTGGCCGAGCCGAACCCCGGAGCCGAACTCCCGAACCGCGAACCGAGCCGACCCGAACCGCCGAGCCGAACCGAGCCGAGCTGACGACATGACCTACGCCATCACCCAGACCTGCTGCAACGACGCCACCTGCGTCGCCGTGTGCCCGGTCAACTGCATCCACCCCACCCCGGAGGAACGGGCCTTCGGCAGCACGGAGATGCTGTACATCGACCCCCGGTCCTGTATCGACTGCGGAGCCTGCGCGGACGCCTGCCCGGTCGACGCGATCCACCCCGTGGACACTCTCTCCGGCGCACAGCAGGAGTACGCCGCCATCAACGCCGCGTACTTCGAGGACGAGGCGCCCCGCCCGGCCGGTGACAGCCCGAACTTCCACGCCTGGGGCGAGCCGTCCTTCGACCGCTCCCTGCCCTCCGACTTCGCGCCGATCCGGGTCGCGGTGGTCGGCACCGGCCCCGCGGGCATGTACGCCGCCGAGGACCTGCTGCTGCACACCAACGCCGAGGTGACGCTCGTCGACCGGCTGCCGGTCGCCGGCGGTCTCGTACGGTACGGGGTGGCACCGGACCACCCCGGCACCAAGAAGGTCGGCGGCACCTTCGCACGGTTCCACACGCACCCGCGGGTGCGGATGCACCTGGGCGTCGAGGTGGGCAGGGACATCACCGCGGAGGAGCTCGCCGCGCACCACGACGCGGTGATCTACGCCGTCGGAGCCTCCACCGACCGCCGCCTCGGGATACCGGGCGAGGACCTGCCCGGCAGCGTCTCCGCCACCACGTTCGTCGCCTGGTACAACGCCCACCCGGAGGTGGCGCCCGACGCGGTCGGTCTGTCCGCGGAGCGGGTGGTCGTCGTCGGCAACGGCAACGTGGCACTCGATGTCGCCCGGATCCTGGTCAGTGACCCGCAGTCGCTGGCCAGCACCGACATCGCCGACCACGCACTCGCCGCGCTGCGCGCCGGGACCGTGCGCGAGGTGGTGCTGCTCGGGCGCCGCGGCCCCGAGGACGCGGCCTGCACCCGGTCCGAACTGCTCGCACTCAAGCACCTGCCCGGGGTCGAACTCGTCGTCGACGACCACGATCCGCGGATCGGCGCGAGCATCGACGCCGCCGGGCCGAAGGACAGGGCAGGTGATCTGCGGGGAGTCACCCGCCGCCCGGTCGACTGGTCGCAGCCGCCCGCACCGGGCCGGCGGATCGTGTTCCGCTTCCACTCCGCGCCCGTGGCGGCGCTCGGCGACGGCCCGGTGCGCGCGGTGCGCGCCACGGGCGCCTCGGGCGAGCAGGAGATCACGGCGGGTCTGCTGCTGCGGGCCATCGGCTACCGGGGGACGCCGATCACCGGTCTGCCCTTCGACGAGGCCACCGGCACGGTCCCGCACGAAAGGGGCCGCGTGACGGGCCGGCCGGGGACGTACGTCGTGGGCTGGATCAAGCGCGGCCCGTCGGGCGGCATCGGCGCCAACCGCACCTGCGCCGCGGAGACGGTCGGCACGCTCCTCGACGACGCCGTCGCCGGTGCGCTGCCGGCGCCGACGCAACCGCCGAAGGCGTTCCGACGCCTCGTACGCAGCCGCAACCGTCACGTCGTCGACGCACGCGGCCTCGCGGCCATCGAGCGGGTCGAGACGGCCCGCGGCCGGGACGACGACAGACCGCGGGTCAAACTGGCCACGGTCCGCGAACTCGTGGGCGCGGCCAAGGGCGCCCGCCGACGGCTGCCGCGCTGAGGCAGCGGGTGCACGGAGGACGGCCGCGGAGGCCGCGGACCGATCATGCCGGCCGCCGTCGCCCGCGTCCGAGAGACCCGCCGGTGGATGCGACGAACCCTTCCGAGGCGACGAGGGGAAGCGGGCCGGTGTCCGAGGGCCCCGGGTGACTTCCGGTCGGCGTTACGGGCCCGCGACCGTTCGGCGGGAGGGAGCGGACGGCACGCGCCGGGATCACCGGTTCCCGGTGTGGTGCGCATGGGTGAGGTTCACTCCGCTGACTGGGTCGAAGACATGCATCCTGGACGTGTCCACCCACAGCTCCGCCTCCCTCCCCTCCCGTACCCGGGTCCCGCTGCTCAGCCGGGTGACGATCTGGTGACCGCCGCCCCCCGTCTCGCTGACCCCCGAATCCGCGGCGAGCTCCGCGAGTTCCGACGTCTGAGCGGGCTGCCACTCGTCCTCCGCGAAGTAGGCGTACACGTCCGACCCCAGGGACTCGACCACACCCACCGTCGCGGTGAAGGTCATGCCGGAGCGGCCGGGCTCCACCAGGCTCGCGTCCTCGAATGCCTCCGGGCGCAGGCCCACGATGAGGTCACGGGAGGCGTTCCGCCGCTCCAGCTCCCGCAGCAGGCCCGGCTCCAAGGACACTTCTCCGACACTCGTGTGCAGAGAGTTCTCCTCGAGCGTGGCGTGCAGGAAGTTCATCGCGGGCGAACCGATGAACCCGGCCACGAACAGATTCCGCGGCTCGTCGTACAGGTGCTGCGGTGTGCCGACCTGTTGCACCACCCCGCCGCGCATCACGACGACGCGATCCCCCAGCGTCATCGCCTCCGTCTGGTCGTGGGTGACGTAGACGGTGGTGGTGCCGAGGCGCTGCTGCAGACGGGAGATCTGGGTCCGCATCTGCACCCGGAGTTTGGCGTCCAGATTGGACAGCGGCTCGTCCATCAGGAACACCTTGGGGTCACGGACGATCGCGCGGCCCATCGCGACCCGCTGACGCTGGCCGCCCGACAGGTTGGCCGGTTTGCGGTCCAGATGCTCCGACAGATCGAGGATCCGCGCGGCCTCCTCCACCTTGGTGCGGATGACGGCCTTGTCCGTCTTCGCGAGGCGCAGCGCGAACCCCATGTTGTCGCGAACGCTCATGTGCGGGTACAACGCGTACGACTGGAACACCATGGCGATGTCGCGGTCCTTGGGCGCCTTGTCGTTGACGACCTGACCGCCGATCCGCAGCGTCCCCTCGGTGATGTCCTCGAGACCGGCGATCATGTTGAGCGTCGTCGACTTCCCGCAGCCCGACGGACCGACCAGGATCACGAACTCCCCGTCACCGACCTCGAGATTGACGTCCCGCACGGCCACGGCGCCATCCGGGTACTTCTTGGTGATGCCCTCGAGAACGATCTCGGCCACGGTCGCTACTCCCTTGTCCTGACGGCCGGCTGCTGCCGGTCAGCCCTTCACGGCGCCGGACGTGAGACCGGCGACGATGCGCCGCTGGAACAGCAGCACGAACACGATGATCGGAATGGTGATCACCACGGCCGCCGCGGCGATCGAGCCGGTGGGCTGGGCGAACTGGCTGCTCCCGGTGAAGAACGCGATCGCCGCCGGCACGGTCCGCGCTGCCGTCGTCGACGTCAGCGAGATCGCGAACAGGAAGTCGTTCCAGCAGAAGATGAAGACGAGGATCGCGGTCGTGAACACACCGGGCGCCGCCAGTGGGGCGATCACCAGCCGGAACGCCTGCGCGGGCGTGGCGCCGTCGACCTTCGCCGCCTTCTCGAGGTCCCACGGGATCTCGCGGAAGAAGGCCGAGAGCGTATAGATCGCGAGCGGGAGCGAGAACGTCATGTACGGGATGATCAGCCCCGGCCAGGTGTCGAAGATGCCCAGGAACCGTTCGATGTTGAACAGCGGCGAGACGAGCGAGATCGGTGGGAACATCGCGATCAGGAGCGACATCCCGATCAGCAGGCGCTTGCCGGGGAACCGCAGCCGCGCGACCGCGTACGCGGCCATCGTGCCCAGCACGACGGCGATGACCGTCGCGATCAGCGCGATGCCGATCGAGTTGACGAGCGCTCTGGTGAACTCCGAGGTGTCGAAGATTCCGCGGTAGTTCTCCCACGTCCACTTCGTCGGGAAGAAGTTGCCGTCCGTGATGGTGGACGGGTCCTTGAAGGAAAGGGCAACGATCCACCACACCGGGAACAGGGCGTAGGCGATGACGACGATGTTGGCGACCGCCCATCCGGTCGTGTGCCGCTTGCCCGCACCGGCCATCAGCGTGCCCCTTCCCGCGAGCCGGGGGCCGCGGCCCCGAAGAGTTTGACGAACACGAAGGCGATCACCGCCACGCACAGGAAGATGAGCACGGAGATCGCCGACCCGATGCCGAGGTTGAGCGCGGTGAACAGGTTGTCGTAGCCGAGG
Source organism: Streptomyces sp. NPDC048389 (assembly GCF_040706335.1). Taxonomy (NCBI): domain Bacteria; kingdom Bacillati; phylum Actinomycetota; class Actinomycetes; order Kitasatosporales; family Streptomycetaceae; genus Streptomyces; species Streptomyces sp. NPDC048389. The sequence continues at coordinate 78,537 of NZ_JBEZKP010000017.1, forward strand.
ATCGACACCGAACCCGTGCCGTGGGCACCTCCTGTCAGGATGTAGATGTTGTCGAAGATCCTGAATGCGTCCAGTGTCCGGAAGAGCAGTGCCACCAGGATCGCCGGCTTCATCAGCGGCACCGTCACCAGTGCGAACCGCTGCCAGGAGCCAGCCCCGTCCACCTGTGCGGCGCGCAGCGTTTCCTCCGGCACCAGGGCCAGGCCGGCAAGGAGCAGCAGCGCCATGAACGGTGTGGTCTTCCATACCTCGGCCAGGATGATCAGACCGATCGCCGACCATTGTTCCGTCAGGGGCGCGTCGCCCGTCGGAAGGAGCGCCGCAAGATATCCGGTGCCCGGTGTCCACGCGTACTGCCATGAGTACGCGGCGACCACCGTCACGATCCCGTAAGGCACGAGGATCGCCGTCCGCACCGCCCCGCGGCCGAACAGTGTGCGGTGCATGACCAGCGCCAGTGCGAAGCCGAGTACCAGCTCCACGGCCACGGAGACCGCGGTGATGACGAGGGTGACCCAGAACGCCTCCCACCAGAATTCTGAGGACAGTACGGCACCGTAGTTGCTCAGACCGACGAATTCCGCGCGGCCCGGGAAGCGGAGGTCGTAGCGCTGCAGCGAGAGGTAGACGGCGTAGCCGATCGGGTACGCCGTGACCGCGAGCATGACGACGACGGCGGGTGCGCACAGCATCCAGCCCAGGCGCCTCTCCTGCCGTGCGCCCGCGGACAGGGCCTTCGCCGTGTCCGGCGGCGCGGCGGACTCTGTTGTGCCGGAGGCCGCGGGGGCCGGTCGGTTCACGGAATCACCCCCTTCGATTCGAGAGCGTCGCCGATCTGGGACGCGATGCGCTCGACGTCACTGCGCGGCGAGATCGCCGAGGGGGGCGAGAGCGTGTGCGAGACGGTGATGGAGACGTTCTGGTAGGCCGGGGTCTTGGGCCGGATGCTGGCGTTCTCGAGGGCGTCCAGCACCTCGGCGGCGAACGGGTAGTCCTCGACGAGTGCCGGGTCCGTGTACAACGAGCGCAGCGTGGGAGGCAGTCCTCCCTTGAGCGCCGCGGTGATCTGGTTCTGCCGGTTGCGCAGACACAGGGCGGCCTCGAAGGCGAGGTCGGGGTGGCGGGAGTACGCTCCCACCGCCAGATCGATGCCGCCGACGGTGGGCTTCGCCGGCCGTCCCGGATCCACACCGGGGTAGGGCGCCCAGCGGAAGTTCTTGAACAGGTCCGGCTTGTTCGCCTTCATCGACGGATACACGAACGGGTAGTTGAGTTCGAAGGCGGCGGTCCCGGACTCCATGGCCAGCCGGTTCTGGTCCTCCATCTGGTTCGGGAGTGACGGGTCGGCCGCCGGCGACCGGGCCAGGTCGCGCATGATGGTCGCCGCCCGGACGGCCGGGGGGCCGAGCGAGGGCTCGGTGGCGGCAGCGTTGAGGATGGAACCACCCGCGCTCTCCACCAGGGTGTTGAACCAGACCGTCAGCCCCTCGTACTGAGCTCCCTGGACCTCCACGTAGTGGGGTTTGCCCTGCCGGGCCAGGTCCCGGGCCATGGTGAGCATCTCGTCCCAGGTTTCGGGCGGCCTCGGCACGAGATCGGTGCGGTACCAGAGCAGTTGGGTGTTGGTGTTGTACGGGACGGCGTACAGCCTGCCCTTCCAGGTGGCGGTCTGCAGTGGCACCTCGAGGGTGCCCTCGGTGGCACGTCGGCGGTTCTCGCCGGTCCACGGCAGAATCCACTCGGCCTCTGCGAACTCGGCGGGCCAGGTCACGTCGAGCCCCATGATGTCGACGGTGTCGTCCTCCGCGGCGAGCCGGCGGACCAGTTGCTGACGCTGCCCGTCGGCGGTGCGCGGCAGCTTGTGGTACGAGATGCGGTACCGCCCCTCGGAGGCGCTGCTGCAGGAGGACGCCGCGCTCGCCAGGGCACCGGAGTCGTCGGGGAAGTTGTACCAGTTCAGGGTGACCGTGCCGGATGTCCCGGAGTCGCAGCCGCCGAGCAGCACCGCGATCAGGGGCAGGGCGGCGAGCGCCCTCAGGGTGCGGGAGGGGCGGCGCCCGGGGCGGCCCGTCCGGCGAACGCCGCGTGCGCAGAGGAGGTCGTGTGCCGCCACCGCTCGCCTCACGCGATCCACGCTCCTCGCATCGGTGCGTCCCGGCAGACATGGCCCGCAGGGCTCCCCTTCCACCGACCGTAGGCGCACGACGCACCGGCACGGGCCACCTGTCACGTGTCGTGGAGGGGCGCCACCCGTTCGGGCCCTTCGTTGCGGCTGCGCCTGCTCCGGCGCCGGACATCCGCGGCGGCGGCGCGATCGACGGCTTCTGCGGAACGGAGGTCCGGGTGGCCGTCGCCGGATTCGGCGCCCCGCGGCGGTAAGGGGAACGACCACCGTCCTGCGCAACGGGCCCCGGCCGGGCCTGGGAAGCGACGGCCGGTAGGTGTCTCGTACGGCGGGATGCGCCCGCGAGTCCGAAGACCTCCCCGCTGCTCGTGCGCCGACACCCGGAGGCGACCGGGGAGGAGGGCGGCGGCCGGGTCGAGGGCGCCTACGACTTGCTGACCGCCCTCATCGGCGTACGCGACGGACTCGCCACCGGCGGTTGCGCCCACCCCACAGCCGAAACCCGGTCAGCTCGACCGGTGAACACGTCACTCGGCGGGACGCCCTCCGCCGTCGGACGGTGTGCCGATCGGAGCACGCCTCTTCCCGGTCGCGGGAGTCTCTGCGGCCGAGTGACCCGTGCCGCCGGCGGTGTCACCCGGTCTCCGGCGGCACCGACCGGACACCGCTGTGACTGACGGTGAGTCAGGTGTGATGTGGGGAGCTGTTCCGAGAGGCCACGCTTCAGCGGTGTGTGGCGTGTCACAGACACCAAAGCCCCCTCAAGTTGCCTACGTCACAGCGGAAATATCCGTATATGTCCATGCTTGAAACGGACATCGGCCCCCAAAGTGGGGCCATCGGAAACCTTTTGGGCGCGCAGCCCGAAGTGACCCGTGACACAGCACTCGTGACATTCCTGCTTGTTCCCCTGAAAGGTGCCCCGCTATGGCCGCATACCTCTGTCCTCCTGCCGTGATACACGGCGAACACGCCGTGGAGACCAGCCAGATCGTGGCGGAGGTGCGGGACCGGCACCCGCACGCGGCGTGGGCGCCGCGGATCGACGGCATCGCGGCCGGCACGGGCATCGAGACCCGCGGGTGGATGCTGCCGCTGGAGGCCGCGGTCGCGCCCGGCAACGGCGGCGGCCTGCGGGCTGTCGACCTCGGGCCGGCCCAGGAAGCCCTGGCGGGCGACGGGTTCACCCAGCAGGACGTGGACCGCGTGATCGCCGCACTCGAGGAGATACCCGGGCCGCAGACCGTTCAGGAGCGCACCGCGCCCGCATGGGAGGCGGTGCGGTCCTACGGGGAGCGTGCGGCACGCGGAGCCCTGCAAATCGCCGGGCTGGACGCCACGGACATCGACTGCCTGATCACCAGTCACTCCACGACCCCGGCACTGCCGGGCCTCGACGTCGCCCTAGCCAACAAGCTTTCACTCCGGAACGACGTGATGCTGCTGCCGGCCACGCAGTGGGCCTGTGTCGCGGGAACCCGCTCCCTGGCGCTCGCGGCGGATCTCGTGGCGGCGGACCCCGACCGGGTCGTCCTGGTCGTGATCGCGGAGGCGCTGAGCACGACCTACCAGCCCGCGGACGACACTCTCGAGTCCCTGATCGTCCGGTTGCTCTTCGCGGACACCGCGGTCGCCGCGGTGGTCACGGGCCGCCCGCGGCGCGAGTCGGTGCTGCGGCTGGACGCCGCCTGGCACCACACCCTGCCGGGTACCCAAGACCTGCACCGCCTGGATACGCGGGCGGACGGCACGCACTTCGTGATGGACCGTCGGGGGCCGCGCGCCGTGCAGGAGACGGTCACCGCGATGTGGGAGTGGCTGCGCGTCCGCTACCAGGACGACCCCGGATCCTGGCACCCCGATGTGCTGCTGGCGCACCCCGGCGGGACCCGGGTGCTGGAGTACATGGAGCAGACGATGCCCGAGGCGTGGCCCTCGGGGCTGCTGGACTACAGCCGCGACAGCTACACCAGCGGCAACCGTGGAGGCGCCGCCGTGTTCGACATTGTGCGGCGGGCGCACGACGCCGGTCAGAAGCCGGGCGATCGCGCCGTCCTGTACGCGGCGGCACCGGGCCTCACCGCCACCGCTCTGGCAGGAGAGTGGCTGTAGTACGAGGCGGCGCCACCCGCCACAGCAAACGGACCGTCGGCATCACCGGCCCCGCCACCGGTGCCGGTCACGCCACCGGTGCCGGTCACGCCACCGGTGCCGGTGGCGGGGCACCGTCCGAACCGCGGGTGGCGCCGGGTGACGGTGGCGGTGCCGCGTGCCGGGCGCCGGTGCGGTGTACCCGGCGACGGTGCCGGGGCGCCGGGTACGCCGTCCACAGCCCTCGCCGCGCTCCCCATGGCCGTCGGCGCCCCCGCCCGGCAGCCGCATCCGCATCACCTCGCGACTTCTGCCCAGACCACCTTGCCGGTGTCCGTCCACCGCACCCCCCACCGGGTGGTGAGCCTGTGCACGATGTGCAGGCCACGACCGCCGTCGTCGAAGAGGCCGCCCCGGCCCAGACGTGGCCTGCCGTTGCCGGTGTCCCCCACCTCGCACAACAGGCCGTGACCGGTCCTGATCAGCCGTACCGTGATGGGGCCGGTGGCAAAGCGCACCGCGTTCGTGACCAGCTCGCTGACCAGCACCAGCGCGTTGTCCCGGGTGCTTTCCTTGGTGCGCCATTGCCGCAGCAGCGTGGAGACCTGCGCGCGGGCGCGGGCGGGGGCGTCGTAGCGGGCGGGCAGCCGCCAGGTCGCGGTGTCCCCCTCGCGGTAGCCGATCATCCGCGCGAGCAGCAGGGTCACATCGTCGCGCTGGCGACCGGGTGCCAGCGCGGAGACGACGTGCCGCGCGGCGTGCTGCAGGGCGTCCCAGGGGTGCACCCCGGACACGACGTCCGCCAGCCTGCCGATGCCCTCGTCGATGGACACGGCCGGATCCTCCACCAGACCGTCCGTGTACAGGGCGAGCAGGGAGCCCGGGGGTGCGACGAACGTGTGCACGTCGAACGGCTCCCGCAGCGCGAACTCGGCGCCCAGGCCGGGGTGCGGGCGGACCTCGAGCGGGCCCGCCCGCCCGTCCGGGGAGACCAGGACCGGAGGCAGGTGGCCGGCGCTGGACAGCGTCACACGGTGGCTGACCGGGTCGTAGAGGGCTATGCAGCAGGTCGACCCGAGGGCGCTGTAGCCGGCCGTCAGCCCGGACTCCGTGTCGTCCAGGAGCGTCACGGTTTCGTCCAGGTGCTCCAGCACCTCGTCGGGCCCGAGCCCGGCGGACAGCAGCGCGCGGGCCTCCATGCTCAGCTGGCCCATGGTTGCCGCGGCTCCCAGGCCGTGCCCGACGACGTCACCCACCACCAGGGCGGTACGGCCGTCCGGCAGCGGAAAGCTGTTCACCCAGTCGCCGCCGACGCCCGCGCTGTCGGGCGTGGCGGGCTGGTAGACACTGGCGATCTCGACGGTGTCGCCGCCGGTACGGGGCAGCAGCCGGCGCTGCAACGCGAGCACCTGCGTGTGCTCGCGCTGGTGCTGGCGGGCCAGGTCGACGTGATGGGCGGTCTTGGCCACCAGTTCCTGCAGGTCGAGCAGCTCGCTGTCGTGGAAGGGACGGTCCGCCCGGCGCCAGACCTCCGCCACGCCCAGCACGACGGGCGGTGCGCCGTCCAGGACCAGAGGTATGCATGCCACACCCGCCGACCGGTCGCCCGGCACCAGGGCGCGGATCACTCGTGGACTGCCGAGGACCCGCTCGACCGCCTCCCTGTCGGGTATGACGATGGCCTGCGGGGCGTCGTCCCGCCGTACCGCCTGCGCAAGCAGGCGACTCGCGTCGCTGGGAAGATCGTCGCCCGGAGTCACGTAGCCCTCGGGCCACGCCCGGTCCGGCACGAGGGCCGCCCGCCGTAGCCGGATGCGCCCCTGCCCCTGGCCGGTGACTCCCTCTCCCGTCCACACGGCGAAGTCGAGGTCGACGGCGGCCACGTCTCCCCAAGCCAGCAGGGACTGCGCCAGCGACTGCGCGGTGTCGCCGATGTCCAGGGAGGTGCCGATCGCGGTCTCGGCGGCGTACAGGTGCAGCCTCGTGGCCATGGCGATCACGGAGACGGTCAGGCCCTCCTGAGGCACCGCGGCGGGCAGGATGCTCAGTGAAGCCACCAGCTCCGACCCGTCGCCGCGCCGCAGGCGCTGGATCCGGGCGACGTGCGCCTCGCCCGTCTCCAGGACCTGCCGCAGCCGCCGTGTGACCGTCGGTACGTCCCCGGGAGGCAGGAGATCGACGAAGGCACTCCCGGCCACAGCGTCCAGACCCGCGAATACGGGGGCATCGAGATTGCAGCGGGTGACTCTCAGATCCCTGTTCAGGTTGACCGCGCCGAGAATCTGGTCCTGGCGGCCGTCTGCCGGACCGCCGGCTGGGCGTCGGTCGGCGGTGCGGTCGCCCCGGGCTTCGGCAGGACCGGCAGCCGCTACCGGTCCGCCGCGTGGGATGTAGCGCCCCAGGGCGCTGCTGACCATGTCGAACGGCGAAGAGGACGAGGGAGAGGATGTGGAATCCATGCGGCTCTCTCAGCAATCCCCGGCGTATCGCCGGGGCCGTACCCGGGTCCGTGCGACGGAGGTCACGAGATCCCCGGCCACACACCTCATTGAATAACATCGGGGGGCGCTTCGCCCACACCGGCGAATCGTGCGGCGAACGCAGACAGCGATGCAGTGCCGCGACCGGCGGGGGCGGCTTCCACGCCGTCGCACGGACCGGGCCGTCCGACCGGTCGACCGACCGCCGATATTACGTGCCGTAGGCAGCTGCCAGGAAGCTCAACCGCCCTGCCGGCCGGGTTGTCCCGGTCGGTGCCCGCCGGCCTCCGTCAGGGCAACGCCGCACAACCCCGAACCGGGCACCCCGCATGGTTCGTCGTCGGAAAGGCATGAACATGCCGGGATCTGCGCACAGACGCAGCTCAAGGCGCGGCAGAGGTCACGAACCGCCGGATTCGGGCAGTGCGGCGAGAAGCGCGTCGTGTTCCTGCTCGACGGCGGGCTCGCCGGAGGAGGGGAGCAGTTGCGGAATGCCGTCGATGATCGGATAGCGGCGGCGCAGGCGCGGGTTGTAGAGAGCGCCCCTGGTCTCGTCGAGGATCAGCGGACCCTTGTCGAGCGGGCAGGCGAGAATCTTCAGCAGCGGGTTGTCAGGCTTCATGTGCGCGATCCTTCGGAGGTGTGGGTGTCCGCGTCGTGTCGCGGCAGGGTGAGCAGGACCGTCAGGGCCAGCACGGTGCCGCCGAGACGCAGTAACAGCCGCAACGGGTCGTCGGGCAGCGGCTCGTCGAACGCGATCGTGCCGCTCACGATGGTGAACACGCAGGTCACCGTCGAGCACACCGGGACGATCAGCGACGCCCGGCAGCGCTGCAGGGCGGTCTGCGACAGCACCAGTCCGCTGACCCCTGTGAACAGCAGAAGGTACGGATAGGGGGAGGCGAGCAGGGCGGGAGCGGACCCCAGGAGGTCGGAGGTGTCCAGTTTCCCGGAGATGCCCTTGATGGCGAGCGAGCTGACCCCGTAGAGCAGACCGACCGCCACCGCGTAGGCCACTCCGGTGGTCGGCTGCCGGTGGCGCCGGCGGGCGCGCCGTTCCGCGGCCACGTACAGCAGCAGCCCCGCAGCGAGTGTCGGCACGCACAGTCCCAGCAGGATGCCCGCGGGAGCGCTGCGGCTGATCTCCTCGCTGGTCTCGTACAGCGAGGCCACGACCATCACCAGCGCCAGGCCGATGACAGCCACGGCACGCCGCTCACGCCCGGAGGGGCGCTCACCGAGCACGACCGACGAGAGCACCAGCAGGAGGACCAGCCCGGACAGGAACAAACCCTGGGCAGCGGCGATCGGCAGTGTGCGGTAGACGGCCAGCTGGGCGGCGAATCCCAGGGCCAGCGCCAGGGCCCCGCAGATCCACAAGGGCCTGGCGGCCAGCAGGAGCAGGACCCGGCCCGGCTGGGCGGCGCTCAGCGGCGGCATGCCGGCCAGCGCCCGCTTCTCCAGGACGAAGCCGGTGCTGTACAGGACATTCGCCACCAGCGCGGCGGCCACACCCCACACCACGGGCTACACCTTTCTCGCATGGACGAGGAGGATGGAGGCGAGGGACGGCAGCCCGCAGGCCAGGCGGTCCAGCGGGCGGAGCGGGCGCGGCACTCCGTGGAACGGCGCACCGGCGACCCTCACCACCTCGAACCCTGACGCCGCCACGAACTCACGCAGCGCGCGCATCGTGTACAGCCGCAGATGGCCCGCCACTTCGCGGCCCGGCCTGCCGTGGATGCGACGCAGGCTCACCTCTGAGAACACCGGCTGGACTCCGGCGAGCAGCAACCCTCGGTTGTACCAGGCGGCGAGGTTCGGTGTGGAGAGCATCAGATGCCCTCCGGGGCGCAGCACCCGGTGGAGTTCGTCAAGGGCGCTGTCGGGGTCGACGAGGTGCTCGATGACCTCGCTGAACAGCACGGCGTCCGCACTGCCGGAGGCGAAGGGAAGCCCACTGCCGGTCAGCTCGCCGCGGACGACCTGGCTCAGGCGCGGTGCAGCCCGGCGCAGTGCGTCCTGCGACCAGTCGATCCCCACGATGCGGTGCCCGGCCAGTGCGCGGGCGGCGATTGCGCCCGCCGAGCCGTCCCCGCAGCCCACGTCGAGCACGGTCGCGGCCGGGCGGCCGGGCCCCACGGGCCCGAGCGCATCGACCAGCATCCGGGCCTGGCGCAGTGTCCGGGCTTCCCCGGAGGCGACGGGAACGGTGGGGTTCTCGTAGAAGCCGCGCAGCCCGGGGACGGGCTTCGTCGGCGAAGAGACCGGCGCCTCGGGCCATGTCATGGCGGCGGAGCCGGTGGGTGAGGGGGTCATGATGGCCTCTTGCGGTTCTTGCAGGCGGAGCGTGCTCCACCCGATGACGGTTCCGGATGCGGTGCGTCGCGGCCGTACAGCCCGCCGGGGCGGCGCGGCTGCCTGCGGGTGCCGGGCGCGCCCGGCGTCCGCAGCGGTGGCGTCTCCTTCGGGAGCGTCGGCTTTTGGAGCATCGGCTTCCGGCGCAGACTCCTCAGCGTCCGCCCGGGACAGGGTGACCTCTGACGTCGCTGAAAGAGACTGGTGGAACAAGTCGGCCAGGTGCGCGCCCGCCGCGTCACCGAGCAGCGCCCGCGACCAGCGCAGCGTCACATGCAGCCGCCCGCCGGTGGAAGCCGCCGCAACACTCAGCCCGCGCGGCATCCGCGCCGGTGCGGAGAACCACACGGCCGTCGCCCGGCCGGCGTCGCCGAAGTCGAGGGCGTACGGCACGCGTCCGATGTTGGTGACCAGCGTCGTCGACGTCCAGGGCGCCGCGGCCCGCCGCGCGCCACGGGTGAGCGCGCCCCGGACCCCGACCGGCAGCGGCCGGGCGGTCAACAGGCTCGCGCCGGTCCCCAGTGGCGCACCGTGGGAGGACTTGAGCTCGCGGGTCCGCCCAGCGGTGGTGCGCAGCAACCGGCCCACGGCTGCCCGGTCCGGCCGCTCACCGAGCAGCAGGTCCGTGTCACGCGGGTCCTCGGAGGTCATGTCCACTTCGACGAGCCGCGTTCCGTTCCCCATCGGCATCTCCCTGCCGCGCGGGCGGTCGTCGACGGGCATGGTGATCCGCACCGGACCGGCCGGCCGCCCCTGCGAGACGTTCCAGCGGCCCACCATCAGTGACGCGGCGACCAGCAGTTGGTCGTTGACGGTCCAGGGAGAGGAGCCCCCGGTCTGTGGCGCACACCCCGGAACAGGTAGTTCCGCTTGCAGCATGCCGTTGCCCACGGCACCGGCGCGCACCGGCGCGGGGCGGGAGTCCGGCGCGATCCGTACGGGCCGCGCCCACACCGCACCGCCGGTGCCGCCGGTCGCGCTCGGGGCCCGACCCGAGCGGCCCGGCCGAACCGGCCCGGGGGCCGGGAGGGCGGCCACGCCGGCGTACTGTTCAGCCGTCGTGGCGAGCACCCTCAGCCCCGAGGGGGCGTCGAGCGCCGTGTGATGCATCGTCAGCAGCAGCACGGTCCCGTTGTGCGAAGGCCCACCGCCCACCGACGGCTCACCGGCGGCCGTTTCCCCGTGGACCTCGACGACTTCCAGGCGCATCGGCGGCGACAGGGTGAGCGACGGGCATTGCGTCAGGGCCCGGGCCCGGGCCTGTGCCAACGCACCGGGCCCCCGTCCCGCGAAGCTCACCGGGTCGCCGTCCGGTTCGCCGGTCAGCTCCCACGCGAAGAACTGCCGGTGTCCGCGGCCGGGCACTTCCCGCATCAACACCCTCGGATGGGTCAGCAGTGCCCGCCGGAACGCGGACCGCAGCCGGGCCGGGTCCAGCCGTCCGGGGAGGTGGACCTCGACGTGCACGGTCTCCGGTTCGTCGTCACTGAGGCAGTGCCGCGAGACCTCATCGGTGGTCGGAAAGGGAATCCGGGCCCCGCCGGGAGGGGTTGCGGTCCCCCGCCCGGCGGTGGTCCAGAGCGAGATCACGCGGGTTCACCGCCTCCCGGCTGCCGGCGGGGCGGCTCGGGCCGGTCCCCTTCGTCGGTGCTTGCCTGCCGGGCCGTGACCACCGGTCCGGCTTCCGGCGCGTCGGGACCGTCGTCGTCTTCACGCCCGACGGTCGCGGGCGCCGGGCTTGCCGCCGTCACCAGGGCGGCAGACAGGGCCACCAGTGCCAGTGCCTGCGCGAAGCCGCTGAACGCGCCTTGCCCGACGGCGGCCGGCTCCCCGGCGCCGACGGCCGCGACGATGCCGGCTCCGGCCATCGCAGCCGCCGCGGTCGGCACCAGAACGGCCGGCCGGAACCGCGCCGCCACGGCGAGTACGGGCACCACCAGGGCCAGCGGGCCCGCCGCCACCGCGACGACCGCGGTCAGCGCCAGCGTCCCGAGCACCATCCCCGGTGCCGCCGGCTCGGGCGGCTGCTCGTCGGTTCCGCCGGCGTTGCGCCTGCGGCCCACGAAGGCGAGGGCGGCGAGCGCGACGAGCGCGATCGCGCCGCCGATCAAGGCTGCCCGGTACGGCCCGGAGGGCTCGAACTCCAGGTGCACCGTGCCGGACGCCCCCGCCGGGATCAGCCATGCCTGCTGCCAGCCGTCGAGACGCACCGGTTCCAGTTCCGTGCCGTCCAGGGTGGCCTTCCAGCCGTCGTTGGCGTTCTCGTAGGTCTGCAGGTACGTGGCCTCGCCGGAGCCGGCCGACACCGAGACGGTCCGGCTGTCGTCGGTCCACCTGGTGACGGTTGCCTCGCGACCGGCCGCTCCCGCCATCTCCTGCGGAGTGCCCCGGGTCAGCGTGACGTCGGTGATCGCCAGCGGGCCCGCGTCACCCGCCTCCACCGCGTGGTCGCCGGGCGGAAGTTCCAGGGTGCCGTCCTTCTCCTCCCCTGCGCAGAGTGCGACGGTGACGGGACGCCGCTCGGTGAGGTCCCGGACGAATCCGGAGGCTTCCGTCTTGTGCAGGACACCGCCGACAGCAAGGTCCGGTCCCTCACCGCACGGCAGCGAGAAGCGTGCGGACGGCTTCGGACGTGGCACCCGCAGATCGGCCAGTGCGGGAACATGCACCTCACTCAGCCCGACCGGCAGCTGCAACTGCGCGTCCGCCACCGGATTGTGGACGGTGAGCGGGGCGACCCTGCTGATGACGATGTCGAGCCGGTTCGTCTCGATCTCCGGGAAGCGGACCCGCCCGTTCTCGTCCACGTCAGCCATCGCGGCGCCGTGTGGGGAGCTGATCATCACCTGCTCCGGCCGGGTGGACACCCCACCCGCCGACGCGAGGATGATCTCGTCGATCTTCTCCTTCTTGGGCCAGCTCAGGTGGACGACCGGCCGGTCGCCCGCGATCCAGGCGGTCGTCAGATCGCCGTCGACCAGGTTGCGGGCACTGAGTGACATGCCGTTGCGGCTGGTGGAGTCCACGGAGGCCGTCACCCGGTTCTTCGATCCGGGAGCCGAACGGTCGAGCAGCTCGTCCAACGGGCCGCCGGGAACGGCGACGGCTCGCGCCGACACCTTGTACTCGCCCGTTTCCTGGGTGCTGAATCGCCGGTGCAGTCCCACCTCGGCCGATGCCGGCGACAAGCCGCCCGCGTCGGTGCCGCGGTGCAGGGAGTACACGCTCGCCGCCGCGTCGGTGCGCTCCGCGTCGGCAGGCAGCGCCAGCAAGCGCGTCACCTGCACGTCCGGGATCGACACCTCGGAGAAGCCGGCCCCGGACAGGCCCGGCCGCGCCTGTTGCGCGGCAACGATGCTGATCTTCATCCAGGATGCCTCGCCGGACGGCGCCTTGACGGTCTGCGGCAGACCGTTCGTCTGCAGCGGGCTTTCGGCCGAACCCCGGTCGGTCTCGATCCGCACCCGCGTGGGCGCCGCGCGCATGCCGTCGCCCGGCAGGGGCGTCAGCTGGAGGGAGGCGGGGATGTCGGTCGGCCGGGAGAAGTCCACTTTCAGCCACTGTCCGACCGGCTTGCCCGGACTGCCCTCGGCCCACGCGGTGTCCGGGTTCCCGTCGAACGCGTTCGCCGGGTCGTACTGCGGCAGGTGGAACAGCCAGTTGCCGCTGCTGGAAGCCGTCACGGACTCGGCGCCGCGCAGCACCGCCGTCGTCTGATGGTCGGTGCCCTTCGACGGCAGGATCTGCTTGGGCTCCTCGCCCGGGTTCTGCAGGCTGCCGGAGTGGTTGCGCTCCTTGGCGGTGTACGTGTACGAGGTGTTGTTGTTGACCAGGCCGAACCGGGTGTCGGCTCGCCGCAGCCCGTCCGCGACTGCCTTCACCGGCGGGATGACGCCCTGGGGAAGTCTGTCCCCGGCCAGTACGGCCGGCCGGTCGGTCATCGAGGGATCGGCGGACAGCTGGAGCAGCGCCTCTGGTCCGCCACTGACCACGGCCGTGTCGGCCACGGCCGACACACCGACCCTGCCGGGCCGCGTGTCGCGGTCCTGCGGCTGATAGATCTCCACGGCCTGGAGCCGCGGATAGAGCCCCTGCACCTGTAGCGGGGTGTCCGGGCCGATGCGCCCGGCGGTCACCAGCGGGCCGAACGCGGCGACCTTGCGGTAGCCGGACGACTCCAGGGTCCGCTTGACCGTCTGCGGCGGGACGTATCCGATCTGGTCGGGGTCGAGGTCGTTGCGGACGACCACCTCGTGCATGCCGGCCCGTGCCAGGTACGCCTGCAGTCCCGGAACCTCGGTACCGGACAGCAGCGCCTGCTCGACGGCGTCCGTCACACGGCGTGAGCCGGGTGTACCGAAGGGGACGAAGTCGCGCTGTGCCCAGGGGGTTTCGGCCAGCACGTCGAACGGCTGGTCGATGGGGGAACCCCAGGTGTAGATGCCGTGCGCCGTCGCCGGTACGACCAGTGCCCGGCTCTCCGGGGCGTTGTCCCCCAGCCAGTCGGCGGCCTTCTCCCAGTGGGTGGGCAATTTGGTGAACGCCCCGGGCTGCAGGATCGAGCCGTTGACGTACGGCCATGCCAGACCCGGCAGTACCAGCACCGCCACGGCCGCAGGCGCCCAGCGGCGACCGGGAAGTGTGCGAGAACTTCTGCTCACGGACAGCGCGGCCGTCAGGTGGGCCAGGCCGAGGGCGAGCGCGAGGGCCAGCCCCGGCTGGAACTTGTAGATGTTGCGGAACGGCCTCAGCGGTCCGTCCAACCAGTCCTGGACGACACCGTGGAACGGACCGCCGAACGCGCCGCCGTACCCGGCGAGCGTGATCAGGGCGACGGCCAGGACGGTCAGCAGCAGCCAGCGGCGCTCCGGCAGGTCCCGGCGGGCAAGGCCGGCCAGCCCCAGCGCCGCGGCGAACGCCGAACCGAGGATGGTGACGACGGAGGTCGCGACGGTCCAGCCGGCCGGCAGCCATGCCTCACCGAAGTTCAGGTAGGCCACCCAGTTACCGGCTCCGCGCAGCAGCTCGGTCGCGGACATGGTGGCGGTGGTGGTGTCGGCCTGCTCGACGTACGGCATGAAGTTCTCGCCGTAGACGCCGAGCAGGAGCAACGGCACCACCCACCACACGGTGGCCAGCACGACGCCCGGTATCCACCAGCCGAGCAGCGCGCGCCGGCGCCGGCCGGGCGGGCGGCTGAGGAGGTACAGACCCACGGGCAGCAGCGCGGCCAGCGTCGAGGCGGCGTTCACCCCGCCCATGAAGGGGATCAGCAGGGCCGAACGTGCCGCAGCCGTCCGGGGGCTCAGTGCCGCGGAGGTCAACGGCAGCAGCACCCAGGGCAGCAGGGCACCGGGCAGCGCGGCGGCGGAGGTCGATCCGATGACGATCGTGAAGGTGGGCCACAGCGCGTACACAACAGCCCCGAGCAGCCGGGTCGCGGGTGTACCCACGCGCAGCCGTTCGGCGAGCCTGAGTGCGCCCCAGAAGGCGACGGTCACGATGACCGACAGCCAGAGCCGCTCGGCCAGCCATACCGGCACCTGCAGGAAGTCCATGAACGCGTAGTAGGGCAGCGCCGGGAAGGCGTAGCCGATGTACTGGTTGGCTATACCGCCGAGGCCCACGTTGCCGTTCCACAGCGAACCGAGGTCGCCGAGGAAGCGCTGGGGATCGAGGGCGACGCCGAGTTTGGTCTCGAACGTCATCTTCCCCGGGGACACCGCGAGGAAGCACACCAGCACGACGGCCCAGAAGCCGAACAGCAGGCGTCGTCCGCGCGGTTCCCCGGACGCCCCGGACGGCGTCGGGCCGGGCTGCGGCACCCGGGTGGGCGCCTGGACCGTAGTGGTCATGACCGTTCCTCGCTTCGCTTGCTCATGGGCTTCGCCTGAGAATCAGCAGCAGATTCCAGGTGGCGATCTCGCGGAGGCCCGGCACCCGGGTGATCATGCTCGCGAGGAACGGCCAGTAACGGGACCGCGCCGTGACGACCTGCACGTCGTCGCGGCCGCGGACATGCCGCAGGGTGGGACCTATGTGGACGGGAAAGAGGTTCTCGCCGACGGTGTGCTTGGCCTCGCGGCCGGTGCGCCGTTCGTAGCGCGCGCGGGCCCGGTCGGCCCCGAGGTAGTGCCACGGCGCGCTCTCGTGACCTCCCCAGGGGGAGAGCCAGTTGGTGAACGACAGGTAGATCAGTCCGCCGGGACGGGTGACCCGCGCCATCTCGCTGATGAACGTCTGCGGGTCCGCCACGTGCTCCAGCACGTTGGACGAGAAGCACACGTCGGCCGCACCGTCGGCGAGCGGCAGCAGATAGCCGTCGGCGAGCACCGCGTCCTCGGTGACCGGGCCACGGGCGCTCAACTCCCGCAGGTCGGGCTCGAAGAGGTAGCTCTGCGCGCCACGGCGGCGAAACTCCTCCGTGAAGTAGCCGCTGCCGCCGCCGATGTCGACGACGATCTTGCCGGACAGGTCGATGTGGCGTGCCACTTGCGCGACCGAGTCACGGGCCAGCAGGGTGTAACACCGCTCGGGATCGCTCTGCTCGCGCATGAACGCCCGGAAGAGGGCGGCCGATCGCTTCAGCGACGGATCCTTGAAGGCGCGTTCGGTGATCTCAGGCATGGCCGCTCATCTGCCGCGTCTCGCGGCGGTGGCGAGCGCCGCGGCCTCGGCGGCGACCGCCTGGAACTGACGGACCGTAGCGCTCCAGCGGAAGCGCTCGGCGCGATGCGCTGCGGCACGTCCCATGGCTGCGCGCCGGTCGGAACTGAGGGACAGGGCGCACCACGCGGCGGCGAACGAACTCTCGCCACGGGCCAGCACGCCGGTCTCTCCGTCCTCGATGGAGTCGCACAGGCCGGGTATGTCGAAACCGATCGCGGGGGTGGCCCGCGCGGCTGCCTCGGTCACCACCAGCCCCCAGCCCTCGACGAGGGAGGGGTGCAGCAGCAGCCACGCCTCGCACATCAGCCGGTGCTTCTCGGCCTCCGGCACCCGGCCGGCGAACGTCACGCCGGGGCCGGCCATGGCTTCCAGCCGCTCCCGTTCGGGGCCGTCGCCCACGATGACGAGCCGGCCGCCGGTGACGGGGCGGACCCGCTCCCACAGCCGTAGGAGCAGGTCGATGCGCTTGTACTCCACCAGCCGGCCGACGGCCAGGAACAGCGGTTCCTTCGCCTCGGGCAGCAGCGGGCCGGGGTCCTCGACGCCGTTGTTGACGATCCGGATGCGGTCCGCGGCCACGCCGATGCCGCGCA
This sequence comes from Streptomyces sp. NPDC048389, assembly GCF_040706335.1. Taxonomy (NCBI): domain Bacteria; kingdom Bacillati; phylum Actinomycetota; class Actinomycetes; order Kitasatosporales; family Streptomycetaceae; genus Streptomyces; species Streptomyces sp. NPDC048389. The sequence continues at coordinate 94,853 of NZ_JBEZKP010000017.1, forward strand.
GCTCGGAGGCGGTCGACTCGGAGACGGCCACCATCAGGTTGTCGCGGTGGGTGCCGGACAGCGCCCAGTGCTCCAGCCTGCGGCCGAGCCGGGCCGCCGGGCCCGGGTAACGCATCTGCCAGAGATCAGTGTGCACGTGGTTGACCAGGCACAACGTTGGTCCGCGGTGCCACAACGGCGCCAGGTACGGCATGCCGTTGCACACTTCGACCAGGAGGTCGCAGTCGCCCACCTCGCGGGCGAAGGTCGTCCTGGCGCGCAGGAAGTGACTCGCGTCACTTCCTGCGGAGACCACCCGGTAGTGGCGCTCGGCGGCCGGGCCGCCGCATACGAGCGTGACCTCGTGGCCGCCGGCGGTCAGACCGTCGGCTATCCGGTCGATGAGCAGTTCCGAGCCGCCGGCGGCCTGGTTGCCCAGGTCACGGCGGGCGAGGAAGGTGATCCGGCGCGGCAGAGGTGCCAGGGTGGATGCGACGTACGGGTCGGCGGCGAGCGAGTCGGTGACTCGGCTGCCGGTGCGGGCTTGAGCGGGGACGGGGACGGAGTCCTTCTGACCGGAGGTCAGAGCGGAGGCGCGCTGGGGCATAGAGGTGCTCCAACTCGGCGGCTGCGGGGGGCAGGCGGATGAGGGATTGCCGGGCTTCCGGGGTGAAGCGCTGGGCTGGCTGGTTGTGCGGGTACTGCGGTAGCGGACCTGGATGGGCGGTCGGTTTGTCGGCGCCGGGCCGGCTGCGGGCTCTTGGGGTTGGGAGCCGACTCGAATCGGAAACACTTGGCCTACTCAGGGGTAACGTCAGTGTTCGTTCAGCGACTCGTTCCGGCTACGCTCGCCGGTGACAAGTTCCGGACATTCGGCAACCCGTTTTCATCACTCTGCTGAGTGTTCCGGCTGTCGACGGCCGCGGATCACCAGCACCGCGCCGACGGCGGCGAGCAGACCGCCCGCGATCCCGCCCCCGAGCGGCACGGTCTCGCCGAGCAGCTTCAGCCGGCCGCCGTCCTCGGAGGCGAGCTTCACCTGCTCGCGCCGGGTCGCCTCGGTGAACTCCAGCCGCTTGCTGGACAGCAGGGTGACCGAGTCCTTCTGCGAGCCCGGGGCCCGCAGCGTCTTCGTCGGCGCGATCGACGCATTCATGATCCGGCCCGTGCGCCGGTCCACGGTCAACTCGATCCCCGCGTTGGAGTACCACTCCTCGGCCAGCACCTGGCCCGGCTCCGAACTGCCGACCAGTGCGCCGGGCACCTGACGGGTGCCGATCTCGGTGGCCTCGACGGTGCCGACGAAGCGGTAGCCCTCATGCCCGTCGATCTTGATTTTCCCTCCGAACTTCAGCGGCACGGTGGCGCCCAGGGTGCTGTCCCACCAGGTGTAGGTGCGCTTCTCGACGTCGAACGGGAATTTCAGGTATGCCTCGCCCTCGAACTCGGGCTTCTCCTCGCAGCAGCGCACCGGCAGGTTCGTCCGGCGGTCGGTCACCCAGCGTTCGGTGGTCCACTGGAGGGATTTTCGCGGGTCGGCCAGCGGCAGCGTCTTCGGCGTGTCGATCTGTGTCGACACGTCCCAGATCGCGTTTCCGCTGCGCTCGCCGGCGGCCACGTCCCCCAGCACCCGGCGGGTGATCGTTATCGTCTGGTCGCCCACCGTGGCGACGGACTCGGTGTCGAAGTAGCTGCCCTGCCCGGTGAAGACCGTCGTGGAGTTCACATCGGTCGGTGTGCGCTTGGCACGCGGCTCCACGTACCAGACGAGCAGTTGGGTGAGCACCAGCAGAAAAACTCCGACGCCCAGCAGAATCAGGGACAAAAGTGATGTGGAACGGCGCATGCGGATACTCCGATACGGGCGCGGTATGCGGGGGTGGTTCCTGGGCTGTGCGGGATGGGTTCGCACGCACGGATTCGGCGTCCGGGGCGAGGAGTGGCTTACCCGGGAGTAACAGTGCCTGTGAACGGCGAAATTAGGCGGAGCTTGACCACCTGTCAATGCGCCTCGCATACTGACCGCGCCGGACCGGGCCGGCGCGCTGGGTGACAGACCTCATCGACTGAGAGGCCGATCATCCTCATGCCCAGACTGCTCGCCGCCTTCCTGACCTGCGCCGCCTCCGCCGTTCTGGCCACAGGCACCGCATTCGGAATCGCCGCCGCTCTCGACGCCACACCCGAGCAGCAGAACGTGCCGCTCGTCACGTTCCCCGACCCACCCGCCGAGGGGACGTCCAGCACGCCGGGTCCCGGTGCGGGCTAAGTTGGAAAGAAGCAGGCCGGCTGACCGAGCGGCATGTGGACCGGCCATCGAGGAGCGGGCTGTGGGAGCGTCCTCAGCGTGGCACGACGTGCCACGAGAGCGGAAGCAGAGGTTCGCCGACCGCGCCCTGGAGCAGGTCCCCGAGCTGGCACAGGACATCCTTGCCGCGATCCGACGGGAGTACCCGGGTCTGGCGTTCATCCCCGACGAGTCCGGAGAACCGAAGGCCCTGGTGGCGATCCGGCACGCGCTCGAGCTCTTCGTGGAGCAGATGACCACGGGGTCGGACCGGCCGCGCGCCCTTCCCGAGATGTTCCAGGACTTCGGGCGCGGCGAGGTCACGCACGGGCGCAGCCTGGACTCCTTGCAGGGGATCTACCGGCTGGGCGTGCGCCTTTCCTGGCGGCGCATGGCGGAGATCGGCCAGCAGGTCGACATCCCGCCCGCGGCCATGTACGAACTCGCCGAGTCCGCCTTCGAGTATCTCGACGTCATGGTGGCCCAGTCGGTACGCGGCTACGCCGAGGCCGTCGCCCGCCACGCCGGGGAGCGGCTGCGCCTGCAACGGCTTCTCATCGATCTACTGCTCACCGAGCACCGCACGGATCCGTCCGCCTTCCTCGCCGACCGCGCAGCCGACGCGGGCTGGCAACTGCCCGAGAAGGTGGCGGTGGCCGTGCTGCTTCGCCCTGCCCTGGAGGCCGTCGCCCCTGCCGTGGGCGACGAGGTGCTGCTCGACATGGAAGCCGAGCGGCCGCGCCTGGTCGTACCGGACCCGGACTCCCCCGGACGCGCGGAGTTGCTGCACCGGGCGGTGGCCGGCTGGTCGGGCGCGATCGGCCCGTCGGTCCCCCTGGCGGAGGCCGTCACGTCGCTGCGCTGGGCGGAGGCCGCCGTCGGGATGATCGAGCAGGACCTGCTGCCGCGAGGGCGGCTGCTGCACTGCGGCGAGCACGTCGAAGCCCTGGTACTGCTGCCTGCGGGGGAGTTGATCGACGATCTGGCCCGGCGTCGGCTGGCGCAGCTGGACCGGTCCGTCGGCCTGGCGCACTCCCACCGTCTCGCAGAGACCCTGCTGGCCTGGCTGGAAACGCGGGGTGGCGCCCCGGAGGTGGCCGCCCGGCTCGGAGTCCATCCGCAGACCGTGCGCTACCGGCTGAAACAGCTCCGTGGGCTGTGGGGGGAGGACCTGGACGACCCGCACCGCCGCTTCGAACTGGAGCTGGTCCTTCGCACCTGGCGGCTCCGCGGGGATCTCGCCCCACCGCCTGACTGACCCCCTGTGCTGACGCCGACGCTGCCCGACCCTCACCCCTGGCAGCGTCGGCGTGCCGCGGCCAGGGCGCCGCGGCATGAGGCGAAAGGACGGACACCCCCGGGGTGATCTTGGTCAGCCCAGGAAGCTCAGCCGGACCTGACGCTCCGGATTGTCCTTGTTCGTGTCGACCAGGCACACCGACTGCCAGGTGCCGAGTTCCAGCCTGCCGCCGAACACCGGGAGCGTCGCGTGCGGTGGGACGAGGGCCGGGAGGACGTGGTCACGGCCGTGGCCGGGGCTGCCGTGGCGGTGCTGCCAGCGGTCGTCGGCGGGCAGGAGGGTGTGCAGCGCGGCGAGCAGGTCGTCGTCGCTGCCGGCGCCGGTCTCGAGGACGGCGATGCCGGCCGTCGCGTGCGGGACGAAGAGGTTGAGGAGCCCGTCGGCGCCGTGTGCGTGCTCCCTGAGGAACCGTTGGCAGTGACCGGTCAGGTCGGTCACCGTCTCGTCCGAGCCGGTGCCGATGGTCAGGGTCGTGGTGGTGAAGGTTCCGGGCATGGCCCCATCCTCTCGTCCTCACACGGATGCCGGCAGCTGCGGCGCCGCGGGAGGACCCGCGCCACCTCCCCTGTTGGTAGAAACGTGAACGAATTCGTGACTCGGGAAGTGGACGTGGTGGTCGTCGGCGCGGGTCAGGCCGGGTTGTCCGCCGCGTACCACCTGCGGCGTGCCGGCCTGGTGCCGGAGTGGGACTTCGTGGTGCTGGACCACTCCCCCGGGCCCGGCGGCGCCTGGCAGTTCCGCTGGCCCTCGCTGACGTACGGCAAGGTGCACGCCATGCACGCGCTGCCGGGCATGGAACTGACCGGTGCCGACGACGCGCGGCCCTCCTCGGAGGTGATCGGCGCCTACTTCGCCGCCTACGAGGAGCGCTTCGGTCTGCGGGTCCACCGGCCGGTCCGGGTCGCCGCGGTCCGTGAGGGGGACGGCGGGCGGCTGGCGGTCGAGACCTCGGAGGGGGTCCGGTCGGCCCGCGCCCTGATCAACGCGACAGGAACATGGGACCGCCCGTTCTGGCCGCGTCACCCCGGGCAGGAGTCCTTCCGCGGACTTCAGCTGCACACCGCGGACTACCCGGGTCCGGCCGCCTTCGCGGGCCGGCGTGTGGTCGTCGTCGGCGGCGGGGCGTCCGGGACACAGCATCTGATGGAGATCGCCGGGGTCGAGGCCGCGACGACCTGGGTGACACGGCGACCGCCGGTGTTCCGCGAAGGGCCGTTCGACGAGGACGCGGGCCGCACGGCAGTCGCGCTGGTGGAGGAGCGCGTACGCCGCGGGCTGCCGCCGCGGAGTGTCGTCTCCGTGACGGGGCTGCCGCTGACCGACGCGGTCCGACGGGCCCGGGAGTCCGGGGTCCTGGACCGGCTGCCGATGTTCGACCGGATCACACCGACGGGGGTCGCCTGGGACGACGGGCGCACCGTGGAGGCCGATGTGATCCTCTGGGCGACCGGATTCCGGCCGGTGATCGGCCATCTCGCGCCCCTGCGCCTGCGTGAGCCGGGCGGCGGCATCCGGGTGGACGGCACCGGGGCCGTACGGGATACCCGGGTGTCCCCACGGGAGCGGCGGCGCCGTCGTATGCCGCCCGCCGACCCGCGCCTGCCCGCTCAGGGAGCGGCAGGGACGAGTTGGGCGTCGCGGTGCACCAGGGCGGCATAGCGGCCGCCCTGTTCCAGGAGCTGCTGGTGGGTTCCGCACTCGGCCGCGCGGCCGGCGTCGAGCACGACGATCTGGTCCGCGTTCCTGACCGTGGAGAGCCGGTGGGCGATGGTGATGGTGGTCCGGCCGCGGGACAGGGACTCGATGGCCTGCTGCACCGCGTGTTCGGTACGGGTGTCGAGGGCGCTGGTCGCCTCGTCGAGGATGAGGACCGGCGGGTCGCGCAGGATGGTACGGGCGAGGGCGAGCCGCTGCTTCTCTCCGCCGGAGAAGCGATAGCCGCGCTCGCCCACGAGGGTGTCGTAGCCGTCCGGCAGAGAGGCGATGTGGTCGTGGATCTGCGCGGCACGGGCGGCGGTCTCGATCTCCTCGGTCGTGGCGTCCGGCTTGGCGAAGCGCAGATTGTCGGCGACGGAGGCGTGAAAGAGGTACGTCTCCTGGGAGACGACGCCGACGGCTCGCGCGAGTGTCTCGAAGTCCAGGTCCCGCACGTCGACACCGTCGATGGTGACACGGCCGCCGGTGACGTCGTACAGCCGGGGAACGAGATAGCTGAGCGTGGACTTGCCGGAGCCGGTCGGGCCGACGACCGCGAGCGAGCCGCCGGCCGGGACGGTGAGGTCGATACCGTCGAGGGTCGGCCGCTCCTGCGCCGGGTCGTAGGCGAATTCGACCTTCTCGAAGCGGATTTCGCCCCGGATCCCGTCGAGCGACACGGGCTGCGCGGGCTCGGTGATCTCGACCGGAAGATCCAGGTACTCGAAGATCCGCTGGAAGAGGGCGAGTGAGGTCTGCATCTGCACCCCGGTGGAGAGCAGGCTCACCGCGGGCCTGAACAGCCCCTGCTGAAGCGAGACGAAGGCGACGAGTGTGCCGATGGAGATCGCGGGCCCGCCGGACTTGAGCGCGAAGCCGGCGGCCCAGTAGATCAGGGCGGGCATCGCGGCCATGACGATCCCGATCGTCGACATCCGCCAGCGGCCGGCCATGCTGGAGCGCACCTCGAGGTCGACGAGGCGCTCCGACTCCTCCGCGAAGGACTTGGTGAGGGAGTCGGCCCGGCCCATCGTGCGGCCGAGGAGGATGCCGCTGACGGACAGGGACTCGGTGACGGTGGCCGCCATGGCGGCCATCTGCTTCTGCCGCCGTGTGGCGATCTTCTTCCGCTCCCGCCCGACCCGGCGGCTGATCCAGACGAACAGCGGCAGCAGGACCAGCGAGACCACGGTGAGCCGCCAGTCCAGCGCGAGCATCGCAACGACGGTGGCGACGACCGCCGTGAGGTTGGAGACGAGTGAGGTGGCCGTGGAGGTCACGGTCGCCTGCATGCCTCCGATGTCGCTGGCGATGCGGGACTGGACCTCGCCTGTGCGCGTCCTGGTGAAGAAGGCGAGCGGCATACGCTGCAGCTGCGCGTAGACCCCGGTGCGCAGATCGTGCATGACGCGCTGGCCCACGGTGGTGGAGATGAGTGTCTGGAGCACACCGAAGACGCTGGTCGTCACTGCCGTGGCGATCATCCCGAGGGCGAGCAGGCTGAGCAGCCCGGTCCGCCCCTGCGGGATCGCGGTGTCCAGGATCTCGCGCAGCAGGAACGGCGAGGCGACGGAGACCAGCGACGAGGCGCCGACGAGGAGGCCCACGACGGCGAGCCGACCCCGGTAGGGTCGGAAGAGCCGCAGGATCCGCCGCACCTCGGCGGGCGGCTGGTCCGGGTCCTTGGGCGGTGGTGTCCAGGTGGTGTCTTCGGTCCGCAACGGTCTCCTCGGGCAGGGCGGTACGAGCATCGGGATCCTAGCTCATTGTTACCTGTGTTCACAATGAACAAGGTCCTGATATTGTTCCCGCATGAGCACTCCCGACGCCGACGGCCTGCTGGCCGAGCAGTTGCTGAGACTGACCCGCCGGCTCCACCGCAGCCAGAAGCGCCAGCTCGAATCGGCCGACATAGCGATCACCCCCGCCCAGTCACGGCTGCTGCGCACCGTCGCGCACTACGAGGCACCGCCCCGTATGGCGGATCTGGCGAAGCGTCTCGAGGTGGTCCCCCGGGCCGTGACGAGCCTGGTCGACGGGCTGGAAGCGGGAGGGCGGGTCCGCCGCGTGGCGGATCCGGCCAACCGCAGGGTGACCCGCATCGAGCTGACCGACACCGGCCGCGCCACCCTGCGCACCCTGCGGGACGCCCGCCGGGCGGCGGCGGAGGACGTACTGGCCCCGCTCACTCCCGAGCAGCGCGAGGTGTTCGCGGGACTGCTCTCCACGCTGGTCGACAACCCGGGGCCGCGCTGCTGAGGGGGCCGCGAACCGGCCGGGCCGGGCCGTAAATCGTTTGCTGCCACCGGTGCCGGAGCGGGAGGCTTGCGGGTCTGTGTCACTCTCCGACGATCTGGGACATCATGCAGATTCGCGACCTTCCGTATGTCGATCCCGGTCTGCCGGACGTCCGGTCCGGACCGAAGTTCCTTCTGTGGCTCGGACGCCGCCAGTTGAACGGCCAACTCCGCTCGCTGTCCTGGGGCATGCTCCACTTCGTCTCCGTCATGACCCTGCCCTACGGGGTCGGTCTGGCGGTCCAGGCCGTAGTGGACGGGTCCGGCGGCTCGCTCGCCGTGGCGGGCGGCTTGCTCGCCGCCGCCGCCGTGTGCATCGCGCTCGGCGACACCATGCTGCACCGCACGGCCGTCACCAACTGGATCACCGCCGCCGCGCGGGTGCAGCAGCTGCTCATCCGCAAGACCTCGGAGCTGGGCTCCGCGCTCACCCGGCGGGTCGCCGCCGGTGAAGTGGTGGCGGTGTCCACGGGCGACGTGGAGAAGATCGGCTGGTTCGTGGAGGCGGTCTCCCGCTTCTTCGCCGCCGCCCTCACCGTCGTGGTCGTCTGCGTCGGTCTCGTGATCTACCAACCCGCCCTCGGAGTCATCGTCGCCTTCGGCGTGCCGGTGCTGGCGCTGGGTGTGCTGCCGCTGCTCCCGCGGGCGACCGAACTCGCCGACATCCAGCGGGAGAAGGCGGGCCGCGCCACCGAACTGGCTTCCGACACCGTCGCCGGCCTGCGGGTCCTGCGCGGCATCGGCGGCGAGGAACTCTTCCTTCAGCGCTACCGCCGCGCCTCGCAGGAGGTGCGCAAGGCCGCCGTCCGCAGCGCCCGTATGTGGTCGGTCATCTCGGCCGTGCAGGTGCTGCTGCCGGGCCTGCTGCTGATCGCGGTCGTCTGGTACGGCCTCGGGCTCGTCGGGGACGGCCGGATCGCGGTCGGCGAACTGGTCACCGTCTACAGCGCGGTGATGCTGCTGAGTTATCCGCTGCGGCACTTCGAGGAGATCGCGATGGCGTACTCCTTCTCCCGTCCGTCGGCCCGGCGGGCGGCCCGGGTGCTCTCGCTCGAACGAAGCACGGTCGGCCCGGCGCAGACGAAGACCGACGCGACGAAGGCCGGCGCGGCGCAGACGAAGACCGGCACGGCGCTCACCGGTGACCTCTACGACCCGGCCACCGGCCTGCTCGCCCCTGCCGGATCGTTCACCGCCGTCGTCTGCGGCGACCCCGACGCGGCGGGGCACCTCGCGGAGCGGCTCGGCGGCCATCCGACGGACCCGGGCGGCCTGCCGTCCGTGCTCCTCGGCGGCGTCGCGCTGGACGGCCTGCCGCTCGGACAGGCCCGCGCGGCGGTGCTGGTCCAGGACAAGGAACCGGTGCTGCTCTCGGGCACCCTGGCGGAGCTGCTCGACGTACCGGCGTCCGGCCAGGTGGCGGCGGACCGGGCACTGGCAGCGGCGGAGTGCGGTGACGTGCTCGACGCCCTGGCGCAGGCGTCTCTCGACAACGACCCCATGGGAGCGCCGATCACCGAGCGCGGCCGCTCGCTCTCCGGCGGTCAGCGCCAGCGGCTCGCGCTCGTGCGCTCACTGGTCACCGATCCGGAGGTGCTGGTCCTCGACGAGCCGACCTCCGCCGTCGACTCGCACACCGAGGCGAAGATCGCCGACGGCGTACGGAAGCTGCGCGCCGGCCGGACGACGGTCGTGTTCACGTCGTCGCCGCTGCTGCTCGATCTCGCCGAACGGGTCGTCCTGGTCCGCGAGGGCAAGGTCACGGCCGTCGGTACGCACCGTGAACTGCTGCGCACGGACCTCCGGTACCGCGCGGTCGTGACCCGCGAGACCGAAGCGGAGCAACACCTCGTCGGGGCCCACCGCGGGTCCCCGGACGTCCGTCTGCTCAAGGCCGACACCGAGGACATCGAGGAGACAGCATGATCGGCCTGGCGCCACCGTCGTACGATCCGGCAGCCCTGCGCACGGCGGCGACCCTGCCCGTGGGCACGCCGGCGACCGTCCGGGCGTATGTGAGCGAGCTGCTGCGCCGGCACCGCAGGGCCTTCGTGATCCTGGTCGCGGTGAACACGGCCGCCGTCGTCGCCTCGATGGCCGGGCCGTGGCTGCTCGGCTCCCTCGTGGAGAAGGCGGCGGGCGGCGCCCGCGATCTCCATCTGGAGCGCACCGTCGCGCTGTTCGCGGGAGCCCTCGTCGTCCAGGCCCTGTTCGTCCGGCAGGTTCGGCTGCGCGGGGCGATGCTGGGCGAGCGGATGCTCGCGGATCTGCGCGAGGACTTCCTGGTCCGCTCCGTCGGGCTGCCTCCGGGCGTGCTGGAGCGGGCCGGTACGGGCGATCTGCTCTCCCGTATCACCACCGACGTCGACCGCCTCGCCAACGCGATGCGCGAAGCCGTACCCCAGCTGACGATCGGCGTCTTCTGGGTCGTGCTGCTCCTCGGCGGGCTCACCGTCACCGCGCCGCCGCTCGCGCCCGCCGTGCTGGTCGCGGTGCCGCTGCTGGTCGTCGGATGCCGCTGGTACTTCAAGCGGGCGCCTTCGGCCTACCGCTCGGAGGCCGCCGGGTACGCGGCCGTGGCGGCGGTGCTCGCGGAGACCGTCGACGCGGGGCGCACCGTCGAGTCCCACCGGCTCGGGGCACGCAGGGTGGCGCTCTCCGACCGGCGGATCAAGGAGTGGACGGCATGGGAGCGGTACACGCTCTCTCTGCGCTCGGTCCTCTTCCCGGTCATCAACCTCACCCACGCGACGGTGCTGGCGTCCGTGCTGATGATCGGTGGCGTGTTCGTGCTCCAGGGCTGGATCGGCATCGGGCAGCTGACCACGGGCGCGCTCATCTCCCAGATGATGGTCGATCCGGTGAACCTGATCCTGCGCTGGTACGACGAGCTGCAGGTGGCTCAGGTGTCCCTGGCGCGGCTGGTGGGCGTGCGGGAGATCGAACCGGAGGCCGGCGACGAGCGGGTACGGCCCGACGGGCGCGACGTCCGCGCCGACGAGGTGCGTTTCGGGTACCGGGAGGGCGTCGACGTGCTCCACCGCGTGTCGATGGACGTGCCGCCCGGCACCCGGCTGGCCCTGGTCGGCCCGTCCGGTGCCGGCAAGTCCACCCTCGGCAGGCTGCTCGCGGGGATCTACGCCCCACGCGCGGGCCGAGTCACGCTCGGCGCGGCGGAGCTGTCCCGGATGCCGGCGGAACGGGTGCGGGAGCATGTGGCGCTCGTCAACCAGGAGCACCATGTGTTCGTCGGCTCCCTCCGCGACAATCTGCTGCTGGCGCGCGCCTTTGCCGAGGACGCGGAGCTGTGGGCGGCGCTCGGGGCGGTCGACGCGGACGGGTGGGCGCGGGCGCTGGACGACGGCCTGGACACCGAGGTCGGTTCGGGCGGCACCGCCCTCTCCCCGGCCCAGGCCCAGCAGATCGCGCTGGCCCGCCTGGTCCTCGCGGACCCGCACACGCTCGTCCTCGACGAGGCGACCTCGCTCCTGGACCCGCGGGCGGCCCGCCACCTGGAACGCTCGCTGTCTCGGGTGCTGGACGGCCGTACGGTCGTGGCGATCGCCCACCGGCTGCACACGGCGCACGACGCGGACGTGATCGCGGTGGTGGAGAACGGCCGGATCAGCGAGCTCGGCAGCCATGAGGAGCTGGTGGCGGCGCAGGGGGCGTACGCGGCGCTGTGGCACTCCTGGCACGGCTGACGTGCCCTCGGGCGGGCGGCCACCGGGCCACGCTTCTCGGGCGCGGCCCGGTGTGGTGCGCGTGACACGGTCCCGGGCGGGGCCCGGTCCCGACGGGGACGGCCCGGTCCGGCGGGGACGGCACGGTCCCGGTTGCGTCCCCGGCGGGGCGCCACGCCCGGAACCGACCACGCCCGTCAGATGAAGTTCAGCGCCGCCGCCCCGCCCACGCCGCCCAGGAGCATGAACGCCGGCATCAGGACCTTCAGCTCGACCCAGCTGCCGGCCCGGAAGCGCATCGGCTTCGGCGGGCCGATCGGGTACCAGCGCTTCCTGCCGACCGGGATCGGCCACAGGACGGGGCAGCCCGAGACGGTGAGGGCGTCGCCGATGTCATGGACGAGGGCGCCGAGGACGATCGGCAGGCCCAGCCACAGGTACTCCTGGCCGGGCGCGGTGAAGAGCCAGTCCGCGCCGTTGCCCGGCTTGTCCAGGACGCCCGCCAGGATCCACGCGCTGGTGGCGCCGAGCAGCCAGACCAGGATGTCGCTGGAGACCCGCGCGGCCCGCCACAGCAGGCCCTCGACGGCGAGCACCATGTGGACGAAGAGGATCGCGAGGACCGCCCACCGTCCGCCGAGGATCGCCAGTGCGGAGGCGCCCGCCCCGATGAGGACGGCCCAGAGCCAGGTGTGCGTCAGCGTGCGGTGGCCGCCGGTTCGGCGCGGGTCGCCCTGTTTCCTCGTCGCTTTGTAGACCGCGTAGGACAACTTGTCCACGATCTCGCACAGCCCGCGCGACACGGGCCCGAAGGCCCGGGAGATCGTCGCCGCCTTGTGGTCGAGGTCGGGCGCCAGTGCCGCGCCCGCGCAGATCAGTGCTCCGACGACGAGGACGGGCCACGGCATCGGGTGACCGGCGGCGGCCGTCGCCGCGCCCACCCCCAGCCAGGCTGCCGCCCCGGACAGCGAGTGCGCCGGTCCCATCATGTGCGTTCCGCCCCATTGCTCTTGTACCGAACCCCAATTGACAGGGCAGCGTATCGGTCGTGATCTTGCGCTTCTCGCCCGGTTCCCGGATACGGGGCAGGGACAGGCAAGATGGGGGTGTGACCCTTATCGATCAGCTGCCGCCGACCGCCGACCCCGATGCTCTCTTCGACGCCTTCTCCTCATGGGCGCAGGGCCAGGGCATCACGCTCTATCCGGCTCAGGAGGAGGCGCTGATCGAGGTGGTCTCGGGGGCGAACGTGATCCTCTCCACCCCGACCGGCTCGGGAAAGAGCCTGGTCGCGGCCGCCGCGCACTTCGCGGCGCTCGCGAACGACCAGGTCACCTTCTACACCGCGCCGATCAAGGCGCTGGTCTCCGAGAAGTTCTTCGACCTGTGCAAGCTGTTCGGCACGGAGAACGTGGGCATGCTGACGGGCGACGCGTCCGTGAACGCGGACGCCCCCGTCATCTGCTGCACCGCCGAGGTGCTGGCCTCGATCGCCCTGCGGGACGGCAAGCACGCCGACGTCGGCCAGGTCGTGATGGACGAGTTCCACTTCTACGCGGAGCCGGACCGGGGCTGGGCGTGGCAGATCCCGATCCTCGAACTGCCGCAGGCGCAGTTCGTCCTCATGTCGGCGACGCTCGGTGACGTGTCGATGTTCGAGAAGGACCTGACGCGCCGCACCGGCCGTCCCACCTCCGTGGTCCGCTCGGCGACCCGTCCGGTGCCCCTGTCGTACGAGTACCGTCTGACGCCGATCACCGAAACGCTCACCGAGCTGCTCGAGACCAAGCAGGCTCCGGTGTACATCGTGCACTTCACGCAGGCGCAGGCGGTGGAGCGGGCGCAGTCGCTGATGAGCATCAACATGTGCTCGCGGGAGGAGAAGGACAGGATCGCCGAGCTGATCGGCAGCTTCCGCTTCACCACCAAGTTCGGCCAGAACCTGTCCCGGTACGTACGGCACGGCATCGGCGTACACCACGCGGGCATGCTGCCCAAGTACCGCCGGCTGGTGGAGAAGCTCGCGCAGGCGGGCCTGCTGAAGGTCATCTGCGGCACGGACACCCTCGGCGTCGGTGTCAACGTCCCCATCCGTACGGTGTTGTTCACGGCCCTCACCAAGTACGACGGCAGCCGGGTGCGGACCCTGCGGGCGCGCGAGTTTCACCAGATCGCCGGCCGCGCCGGCCGCGCGGGCTTCGACACCGCGGGCCTGGTCGTCGCGCAGGCGCCCGAGCACGTCATCGAGAACGAGAAGGCGCTCGCCAAGGCCGGTGACGACCCGAAGAAGCGCCGCAAGGTGGTCAGGAAGAAGGCCCCGGAGGGCTTCGTCGGCTGGTCGGACACCACGTTCGAGAAGCTGATCGCCTCCGAGCCGGAGCCGCTGACCTCCCGCTTCCGGGTCACGAACATCATGCTGCTGTCGGTGATCGCCCGGCCGGGGAACGCCTTCGAGGCCATGCGCCACCTCCTCGAGGACAACCACGAGCCCCGCAAGGCGCAGCTGCGTCACATCCGCCGGGCGATCGCGATCTACCGTTCGCTGCTCGGCGGCGGAGTGGTGGAGCAGTTGGACGAGCCCGACGCGGAGGGCCGTACGGTCCGGCTGACGGTCGACCTCCAGCAGGACTTCGCGCTGAACCAGCCGCTGTCGACGTTCGCCCTCGCCGCCTTCGACCTGCTGGACCCCGAGTCCCCGTCGTACGCGCTGGACATGGTCTCGGTCGTCGAGTCGACGCTGGACGATCCGCGCCAGATCCTCGCCGCCATGCAGAACAAGGCGCGCGGCGAGGAGGTCGGCAGGATGAAGGCGGACGGCGTCGAGTACGAGGAGCGCATGGAGCGCCTCCAGGACGTCTCGTACCCGAAGCCGCTGGAGGAGCTGCTGTGGCACGCGTACAACGTCTACAAGAAGTCGCATCCGTGGGTCGGTGACCACCCGGTCTCGCCGAAGTCCGTGATCCGCGACATGTACGAACGGGCGCTGACGTTCACGGAGTTCACCTCGTGGTACGAGCTGGCCCGCACCGAGGGGATCGTGCTGCGCTATCTGGCGAGCGCGTACAAGGCGCTCGACCACACCATCCCGGACGACCTCAAGACGGAGGACCTGGAGGACCTGATCGCCTGGCTGGGCGAGATGGTGCGCCAGGTCGACTCCAGTCTCCTGGACGAGTGGGAGCAGCTGGCCAATCCCGAGGTGGAGACCGCGGAGGAGGCGCAGGAGAAGGCCGACCAGGTCAAGCCGGTCACGGCGAACGCGCGCGCGTTCCGGGTGCTGGTCCGCAACGCGATGTTCCGCCGGGTGGAGCTGGCCGCTCTCGACCAGGTCGGCGAACTGGGCGCGATGGACGCCGAGTCGGGCTGGGACGAGGATGCCTGGGGCGAGGCGATGGACGCGTACTGGGACGAGTACGACGACCTGGGCACCGGCCCCGACGCCCGCGGCCCGAAGCTCCTGTCCATCGAGGAGGACCCGGCGCACGGCCTGTGGCGTGTTCGCCAGACCTTTGCCGACCCGAACGGCGACCATGACTGGGGTATCGGCGCGGAGGTCGATCTGGCAGCCTCCGACGAGGAGGGCCGGGCGGTCGTGCGGGTCACGTCCGTCGGCCAGCTCTGACATCGAGAGGACCCGAGAATGACGAATCCGGCGGAGCGTCTGGTCGATCTGCTCGACCTGGAGCAGATCGAGGTCAACATCTTCCGGGGGCTCAGCCCGAACGAGTCGCTTCAGCGCGTCTTCGGCGGCCAGGTGGCCGGTCAGGCGCTGGTCGCCGCGGGGCGGACCACCGACGGCGAGCGTCCGGTGCATTCGCTGCACGCGTACTTCCTGCGGCCCGGGCGCCCCGGGGTGCCGATCGTGTATCAGGTCGAGCGGGTGCGGGACGGCCGCTCGTTCACGACCCGCCGGGTCACCGCCGTGCAGGAGGGGCGCACCATCTTCAATCTGACGGCGTCCTTCCACCGTCCGGAGCCGGGCAGCATCGAGCACCAGTTGCCGCCGCGGCTCGACTTCCCCGCGCCCGAGTCGCTGCCCACCGTGGCGGCGGAGATCCGGGAGCACCTCGGCGCGCTGCCGGAGGCACTGGAGCGGATGGCCCGGCGACAGCCGTTCGACATCCGTTACGTCGACCGGCTGCGCTGGACGGCTGAGGAGATCAAGGACGCGGACCCGCGCAGCGCGGTGTGGATGCGCGCGGTGGGCCCGCTGGGCGACGACCCGCTGGTGCACACCTGCGCGCTGACCTACGCCAGCGACATGACCCTGCTGGACGCGGTGCGCATCCCGGTCGAGCCGCTCTGGGGCCGCCGGGGCTTCGACATGGCGTCGCTGGACCACGCGATGTGGTTCCACCGCCCGTTCCGCGCCGACGAGTGGTTCCTCTACGATCAGGAGTCGCCCGTCTCGACCGGCGGCCGCGGCCTCGCCCGGGGCCGGATCTACGACCGTGAGGGCCGGCTGCTGGTGTCCGTGGTGCAGGAAGGGCTGTTCCGGCCGGTGTAGAGCGCCGGCGACGTGTCCGCCGCACGGGAAGGACACCGTGCCCGGCGCTGTTGTCGCGACAAGACCCGTGTCCCTTCTGAGGAGTTTCGATGACCCTGTACGACATCCCGCTGCGCACCCTGTCCGGCGATCCGACGTCGCTGGCCGAGTTCCGGGACCGTACGGTCCTGGTGGTCAATGTGGCCTCCAAGTGCGGGCTGACGCCGCAGTACGCGGGCCTGGAGCGGCTGCAGAAGGAGTTCGGCGACCGGGGCTTCACGGTGCTGGGCGTGCCCTGCAACCAGTTCGGGGGGCAGGAGCCGGGCAGCGCGGAGGAGATCGCCACCTTCTGTTCGGCGACGTACGGCGTGTCCTTCCCACTGCTGGAGAAGACCGACGTGAACGGCGAGGCCCGTCACCCGTTGTACGCGGAGCTCACGAAGGTCGCGGACGCGGAGGGCGAAGCGGGCGACGTCCAGTGGAACTTCGAGAAGTTCCTGGTCTCCCCGCGGGGCGAGGTGACCCGTTTCCGTCCCGGCACGGAGCCCGAGTCCCCGCAGCTCCTGGCGGCGATCGAGGCGCTGCTGTCTGCCTAGGCATCGCAGGGAGTGATGGCCGGCACGGCATTTTCCGGAGGGGGCGTTGTGACAGGGTTTCGCGGAAGCGAGGCCATGTGGCCTGTCGGTGCGGGGCTCGTAGGCGGGCTGCTCGGGCTGCTGCTCGGGGCGTGGTCGGCCTACGAGGCGTTCACCGGCGGCACGCTGCCGCTGATCGGCTACGAGATGCCGTACGAGTCCCTCGTCCTCGGCATCGTGCTGGGACTGGTGGTGGCTCCCGTGCTGTTCAAGCTCGGGTTCGTCGTCCTGCTGCTCCCGGCCTTGCTGATCGACAAACTGATCCGCCGCTGAGACGGACGACGGCGAAGGCTCCGGGCTTCGGGGACGGGTCGGAGCCTTCGCCGTGGTCCGGTGGGGTCAGCGGATGGGCATGCCCGCCAGGGTGCGGGCGATGACCAGGCGCTGGATCTCGCTGGTGCCCTCGAAGATCGTGTAGATGGCGGCGTCGCGGTGCATGCGCTCCACCGGGTACTCGCGGGTGTAGCCGTTGCCACCGAGGATCTGGATGGCCTGGGCGGTGACCTTCTTGGCGGTCTCGCTGGCGAACAGCTTGGACATGGAACCCTCGGCGGAGGTGAACTGCTTGCCGGTGGTCGCCATCCAGGAGGCCCGCCACACCAGGAGCCGTGCGGCGTCGATCTGCGTCCGCATGTCGGCGAGCTGGAAGGCGATGCCCTGGTTGTCGATGATCGGGCGGCCGAACTGCTCGCGGGTCTTCGCGTAGTCGAGCGCGACCTCGTACGCGGCGCGGGCGGTGCCGACGGCCATGGCGCCGACGGCCGGGCGGGATGCCTCGAACGTGGCCATCGCGGCGTTCTTCACCCTCTCGCCGCCGCCCGCCCTGGCCTTCTCGCGGGCCCTGGCGAGGCGCTCGTCCAGCTTCTCCTTTCCGCCGAGCAGGCAGCTGCCGGGGACGCGGGCGTCCTCGAGGACGACCTCCGCGGTGTGGGAGGCGCGGATGCCGTGCTTCTTGAACTTCTGCCCCTGGGACAGGCCCGGGGTGTTCGGGGGGACGATGAACGAGGCATGGCCCTTGGAACCCAGCTCCGGGTCGACGACCGCGACGACGACATGGACATTGGCGATGCCGCCGTTGGTGGCCCAGGTCTTGGTGCCGTTCAGGACCCATTCGTCCTTGGCCTCGTCGTAGACGGCGCGGGTGCGCATGGAAGCGACGTCGGAGCCGGCGTCCGGCTCCGAGGAGCAGAAGGCGGCAACCTTGACATCGTCGGCATCGCCGTACATCTGCGGGATCCAGGTGCCGATCTGCTCCTCGGTGCCGTTGGCGAGGACGCCGACGGCGGCGAGGCCGGTCCCGACGATCGACAGCGCGATGCCGGCGTCACCCCAGAACAGCTCCTCCATCGCCATGGGGATGCCGAGGCCGGTGGGGTCGAAGAACTGCTGGGCATAGAAGTCGAGGGAGTAGATTCCGATCTTGGCCGCTTCCTGGATGACCGGCCACGGGGTCTCCTCACGCTCGTCCCACTCGGCGGCGGCGGGGCGCATGACGTCCCTGGCGAATCCGTTCAACCAGTCACGGACCTGCTTCTGGTCGTCGTTCAGATCGAGCGTGAACTCGGTCATGTCCCCTCCAGTGGTACGGCGATGACGTGCATGTTACCTGCGGTAACAAGAGTGTGTTACCGACTGGTAGCCCCTGTCAACCAGCCATGGCCCGATCACGTGTGCGCACCGGCAGGGTGTTACGTTGCGCAGGCGTCACGCAATCGTCCGGGCGGGGAGAAGCACATGGAGACCACACAACAGCAGCGGTCGGCGGACCAGCGGCGTCGGGAACTCCTCGAAGCCGCCGACCGGGTAGTGCTCCGGGACGGCCCCCACGCCTCCATGAACGCCATTGCCGCCGAGGCCGGCATCACCAAGCCCATCCTCTACCGGCACTTCGGCGACAAGAGCGGGCTCTACCGGGCGCTGGCCAAACGTCACACCGACGCGCTGCTGAGGGCCCTTCAGGTAGCCGTCGACGCGGACGTGGACCGCCGCGAGCGGGTCGCCGGCACACTCGACACCTATCTCGCCGCGATCGAGGCGCGCCCGCAGGTGTACCGCTTCCTGATGCACCCGGCGGAGGACGGCCACTCCTCGGAGGCGGGCTTCGACGTGGGCCGCCACTCGGCGCCGCTGCTGCGCCGCCTCGGCGAGGAACTCGGCGACGTGATCGCCGAACGCGTCGACCTGGGCCCCTCGGGCGAACTCGTGGCCCGGGTGTGGGGCCACGGCATCGTCGGCATGATGCACGCGGCGGGCGACTGGTGGCTGGGCGAACGCCCGTGCTCGCGAGCTGAGCTGGTGGAGACGCTGACGGATCTGCTGTGCGGCCGGCTGTTCGCGGTCAACGACCGCGTGGGCGGCCCGGGCTTCTGACCCCCGCCCCCTTACCCGCAGCCCCTCACCCAGCCCGGTGGCCCGGGGGCTCCACCGGAACCCCTCGCCTCCTATGCCGGCGGGGCCGGGGCCCGCCCGTCTCACAGCAGCCGCGCCACCCGCTCCGCCGTACCCCACGGCGCCTTCCGGACCGCACGGCCGAGCCGGGCCCGGCGCCACCGGGGAAGCCGGTCCGCGTAGACCAGCCCCTCCAAGTGGTCGCACTCGTGCTGCAGGCACCGCGCGAAGAAGCCCGCACCCTCCACCCGCACCGGCTCGCCGTCAGAGGTCATCCCCTCCACCACCGCCCGGTCGTGGCGTTCCGTCGCGGCCTCGAGGCCCGGCAGGGACAGGCAGCCCTCGGGGCCGCGGACGGTGACGCCGTCCGCGGCCACCAGTGCGGGGTTGACGACGTGTCCGAGATGGCGGACGTCCTCGTCGTCGGGGCAGTCGTAGACGAAGACCTGAAGCCCCACGCCGACCTGGTTCGCGGCGAGCCCGACACCCTGCGCCGCGTACATCGTCGCGAAGAGGTCCTCGACGAGTTCCGCGAGACCGGGCCCGAAGTCGGTGACGGGCTCGCAGGGGGCGTGCAGCACCGGGTCCGCGAGCAGACTCATGGGCCTGACGCGTCCGGTACTGCCGGGGATCGACCGGTTTCGCATGGCGCCCAGCGTACGTTCCCCGTATGGTCCGCTTACCCCGCGCCCGGCTTCGTCCGTGACCTCCACGTTTTCCGACGGTGCCGCGGTACGGGCGGCCTGCCGGAGCTGGATAGGCTGAGTCCGGACCGACGCAAGGAGGATCAAGGACGATGTCAGGCAACTCGGAGCCCCTGACGCCGCGAGCCAAGCTGGCCGTGACGGCGGGCAAGGCCGCAGCAGCGGTGTCCCGCGCCGCCGGGCGAGGCAGCGGATCGGTGATCGGCGGCCGGGTGGCGCTCAAGCTCGACCCCGATCTGCTGAAGAGGCTGGCGCAGCACCTGGACGTGGTCCTTGTCTCTGCGACCAACGGCAAGACCACGACGACCAGGCTCATCGCGGAGGCGCTGCGCGCCAGCGGCCCGGTCGTGTCGAACGCGCTCGGCGCCAACATGCCCGCGGGCATCACGTCGGCGCTGGCCGGCGGCTCGGACGCCCGGTTCGGTGTGATCGAGGTCGACGAGAAGTACCTCGCCGGTGTGGCGAGGGATGTGACACCGAAGGCCATCGCGCTGCTGAACCTCTCGCGCGACCAGCTGGACCGCGCGGCGGAGACCCGGATGCTGGCCGAGAAGTGGCGCGAGGGCCTTTCCGGTTCGAAGGCGATGATCATCGCCAACGCGGACGACCCGCTCGTGGTGTGGGCCGCGTCCTCCTCGCCGAACGTGGTGTGGGTGGCCGCCGGACAGGAGTGGAAGGACGACGCCTGGTCCTGCCCGTCCTGCGGCGGCGTGATGCAGCGCCCCGGCGACGACTGGTTCTGCGGCGAGTGCGGATTCCGCCGCCCCGCCCCGAGCTGGGTGCTCAGCGGTGACCACGTCATCGACCCGCACGGTTCGGCCTGGCCGATCCACCTCCAACTGCCGGGCCGCGCCAACAAGGCCAACGCCGCCACCTCCGCCGCCGTGGCCGCAGGCTTCGGCGTGCCGCCGCAGGTCGCCCTGGAGCGCATGTACCAGGTGCAGGCCGTCGCCGGACGGTACGACGTGGTCTCCTTCCTCGGCCGGGACGTGCGGCTGCTGCTGGCGAAGAACCCGGCCGGCTGGCTCGAGACGTTCTCGCTGATCGACCCCCCGCCGACGCCGGTGATCCTGTCCGTCAACGCCCGCGGCGCGGACGGCACGGACACCTCCTGGCTGTGGGACGTCGACTACACCCGGCTCGCCGGCCATCCGATCATGGTGATCGGCGACCGCAGGCTGGACCTCGCGGTCCGGCTCGAGGTCGCGGGTCTGGACTTCCGGGTGTGCGAGTCGGTCGACGAGGCGGTGCAGAGCGCCCCGCCCGGCCGGATCGAGCTGATCGCCAACTACACCGCCTTCCAGGACGTGCGCCGCCGCGTCGGCAACTGACGGCGGACGGACGAAGAGGACTGATGAGAATGAGTGACAGCAGCCTGCGTCTGGTGTGGGTCTACCCGGATCTGCTCAGCACCTACGGCGACCAGGGCAACGCCCTCGTCGTCGAGCGCCGTGCCCGGCAGCGCGGCCTCGATGTGATGCGGATCGACGTGCGCAGCGACCAGCCGGTGCCGACGTCCGGCGACATCTACCTGATCGGCGGCGGCGAGGACCGTCCGCAGCGGCTCGCGGCCGAGCGGCTGCGCCGCGACGGCGGTCTGAGCCGGGCGGCGTCCAACGGCGCCATCATCTTCTCGGTGTGCGCGGGCTACCAGATCCTCGGCCACGAGTTCATCAACGACCTCGGCGAGCGCGAGCCCGGTCTCGGGCTGATCGACGTGGTCTCCACCCGTGGCGAGGGCGAGCGCTGCGTCGGTGACGTGCTGGCGGACATCGACCCTCAGTTGGGGCTGCCGCAGCTGACGGGCTTCGAGAACCACCAGGGCATCACCCATCTCGGACCGACGGCCCGCCCGTTCGCCCGGACCGTCCTCGGCCGGGGCAACGGCACGGGGGACGGCACGGAGGGCGCGTACAACGAAACCGTCTTCGGCACCTACATGCACGGCCCCGTCATGGCCCGCAACCCGCAGATCGCCGATCTGCTGCTGAAGCTGGCCCTCGACGTGAACGCGCTGCCGCCGACCGACGACCGGTGGTACGAGGCGCTGCGTGCGGAGCGGATCACGGCCGCGACGCAGCCCGCCTGACGGTCCTTCCGCTCACCCGAGCACCCATTCTGCGGCCCCTTCGCTCAGCTGAGCGAGGGGGCCGTGAGCACGGTCCCACCAGGCGGACGTCTGTTTCGGAACACCCTCCCGGCGCCGGTAGGGTGGCACGGAACCGACCGGACGACGTGGTCCGGGAGTCCGCCCACGTTGTAAAGGTTTTCGGGCCATGCGCATTGGTGTGCTCACTTCCGGCGGCGACTGCCCCGGTCTGAACGCCGTCATCCGTTCCGTCGTGCACCGCGCCGTAGTCGACCACGGTGA